>NZ_JAPPTP010000039.1:0-22786 GCF_027587155.1 Vibrio sp. T11.5 | reverse complement strand
CACGATGAGACCACAACCTACACGTTGCACAGCCTTTCGCTTAAGCGGCAATGACCTCACTATTTCCATTTAACAACCTCGACCATTGGGTCGCCTTAGACCCTTGAGCAAAGCTGAGTTTCATTCAAGGAAGCAGCGGAACTCATGATGGGAAGTCACACTTCCGCAAAACCAAGAATGAATACATAAACCTTTGATTTAAAAGAGCTAAACCTATGGCATTCATCTTGCTATTTCTCTAATCAAATCAGAATGATGATGGTATGAACCACAACGGTCATACACAAAAGACAAGGGAGTACTCTGATGAGTTCAATTGATCCAGCAACGATGGCAAAGCAACTGGCTACCTTTGACGTCCAGTCGTTCAAACAACGCTATACCGAGCAATCCTCTCAGTATCAATCTCAACTGAATGCGCTTGGCAAAGTCGAATCTGCATTGCGTGAATTCCGTACTGCTGTGAATGAAATGAACAACAGCACATCAGGGATCATAAAAAACAGCGCTACCGTGTCGAGTGAAGGGTTCTTCACCGCGAGCGCAGATTCCAAAGCTCTCAAGGGCAGTTATCAGATTTTTGTTGAAAAAGTCGCCACTACACATCAGGTGTCAACTGGCATGCCTGCGTCGCTACAGTCCACGACAGAAGTGCCGCTGACCGGCACGCTAACATTTGAAGTCAATAGTAAAACCATGACGCTAGACCTCTCAACACTAGACAGTGACGGAGACGGTAAAGCCACCATGGCTGACTTAACTTCTGCCATCAACAACGATCCCAATAATCCTGGCGTCAATGCGACCTTAGTTCGCTCGGATGGACAAACTCATTTCATGCTTTCTAGCGAAGAGACTGGAGAAGCGAACGAGATAGTGGTCTCGGCGGCGGGAACTGGGCAAAGCTGGTTCGAGGATGCCTTCACTAAGGCTAAACTCAAACAGATCAGCGCAGCACAAAACGCCATCGTTTGGTTGGGAGAAAAGGACAATGGCCTAAAACTCGAAGGCAGTAGCAACACGTTTAGCGATGCGATCGACGGTCTCGACATCACTGTTACCAAAGCTCAGCAGGCGGGCGAATCTCCTTTAACGCTTAATGTCGATGGTGACAACGACGCGACAAAAGAGCAGGTCAACAAATTTATCGACGCTTATAACAGCTTGATGTCTACGGTTGATGAGTACACAAAAATAGACACGGAAAATAACACCCGAGCGGTGTTAGCGAGTGACCCTACCCTGCGCGCGATCGAAAGTCAGGTGAAATCTGTTGTACGAGGAGATTTCGGCGGTCTTCGATTGAGTCAGATCGGCATCGAGCTCGATCGTAACGGAAAAATGACGCTGGATTCAGACAAGTTCGAACAGGCCCAAACCAAGAATAGCCAAGGACTTGAGGCAATGTTCAATGGAGATGGCAATCTACTGGATAGTATCGATACCATTATCGAACCTTATCTTCAGTTCTCTTCTGGTCTGTTTAAATCTCGCAAAGATGCGTTGAAGCAGAATATCGATCGCATCAGCGACAAACAGGTCGTGCTGGAACGTAAATACGATATGGCATACGACCGATACCTCAAACAATTTACCCAAATGAACACAATTATGCGCCAGATGAACCAAACCATGTCGCTGTTTGGTTAACGGTCACCAGGAGACGTTTTTATGTTAATGGATTCGGGCTACAACTCTTATCAACAAGTCGATCTAGATGCTCAGGCAGCCGCAGCAAACCCACATCAATTGGTGGTAATGCTGATCGACGGTTTGCTCAATGAAATCGAACGAGTTCGTGGCCACATGGCCTCAGGTCGTCTTGCCGAGAAGGGAGCAGGCATCAATAAATGCATGAATATATTAGTCGGTCTAGATAGCGCGCTAGACGCAGATAATGGCGGCGAAATCGCGGCGAATCTTCACCAACTATACGACTTTTGTCAGGTTGAACTTTATCAAGCAAGCGTACAAAACAACCAGGATAAACTCACCAGTGTCGAACATGTGATGAACAATATACGCGAGGGGTGGATGCATTTTGGTCAGCAAGCATAAAGTATCCCCAGAGCGATTCCGCCATTTGGCGAAACGGATTCAAATCGCAACAAAAACTCAGGACTGGCAAGGGCTAAAGCGCTATGACCTTCTTTTGAGAGACCTGCTCGAAACTCATCAGCCTTATCTCAAAGATCCCCTGCTCGCGCCTGTCATCACTGAGGTGAAGGCCGTACATAAGCAGGCTTTTGACGCACTGGATAAGGCCATCAACGAACTGGAAGCAGAAATTAATGTGGTCGACTCTCAACACGAGCGCGCCAAAGCTTACCAGCTTGCTATGACCATGGAGTACTAGCAATGAACACAACTTCACTGCAAACCATGACAGGTCAAAAACCTGAGTCGTTTTCCGCTGACGGTAACATCCAAAAAGCACGTGGTTTTGGTCAGCCTGACGAGCACAGCACTGGCTTTGCTCTCATGGCTCATCCGACTCCGATGCAGGGTGGCGGTCAACCAAACGCTGAAGATACGGTAGCAACATTCACGTCTGACAGTGAAACGCTGTCAGAGGGTGAAATGACTTCTGTGCCAGCGACGTCATTGGTGGAAAGTCCGCAGCCATTTAACGCGCAGTCGACCACCATGGATACATTGGCTTTACTGCAACTGAAACAAAAACGCGTCGTAAACGGAGTGCAGTCCTTCGACGCCGCACCAATGCCAGCAGCGACTCATTCTTCAGAGAAGATGACGCCGCAAAATATCACCAGTCAATTGGTGAAGCCGACAAGCGTTGCTTTAAACATTGACGCACCGGTCAGCCAGAGTGCGTCCGTACAGAATGTTCTGCAAACTTTAGTCTCCACACAAGCGTCAGCGCAGTCTCACGTTTCTCACCAGTCACCTGCGGCAACGACAGTTCAAACCGCAGAGTGGGCCGCCGTCAAGATCGATACCAATGCGGCTAAGTGGGGCGAACAAATGATGCAGGTGTTACATGACAGAGTATCGCTTCAGGCACAACAAAGCATGCAAGAAGCCAAGATTCGTCTCGATCCACCAGAACTCGGAAAGCTGGACTTACTGGTTCGTGTTGATGGTGATCGCCTCAACGTGCAGATCAACGCCAATGCAGCGGCGACACGAGAAGCCTTGCTTCAGGTATCTGACAGGCTAAGAGCGGAGTTGCAAGACCAGAACTTTGTTCATGTCGACGTCAACGTCGGCTCAGGAGAAAGTGAGCACAACCAGTCTTCTCATCAAGGCGAACATACCACGCATATTTTCGATAGTCGCGAGTTTGCCAATTCAGATAGTCCCAATGAACCATCAGAGCATTGGCTCAGCACACAAGCATAATTAGGAATAGGGTTATGACAAAACAACAATTGATCGCGTTATTTTCAGCGATGGTCCTCACCAGTGCTTTAGTTTCGGCAGCAACGGTAATCGGCGGGATCTGGGTCTTAAAGCAATCAGGCAACAGTAGCCATTCCGAGTCCTTTTTCGCAGATTCGCCTCTTGCCTTCCTTGCCGAGGAGCATCATCCAGCACAGACACCTAGCTTTCACTCGCTAGAAAAGATTGTTCTCAGCGTCAAAGGTAAACGCCAGAACCACTTCGTGATGCTGGAAGTCGCGATTGAGACTCGCCGTCCTGAACGCATTAAGAATATCGATGATTACATGCCGATCGTGCGCAATTCGTTACTGAAGCTTTTTAGTGACAAAACCTACGAAGATCTGCATCAGGAAGGCACCGTGAACCTGCTCCAGAATCAAGTTAAACAAGCGGTACTGCTCGCGTTTGACAAAACCGACATTCTTCGCGATATCGATGACGTCTTACTGACGAAATACGTCGTGCAATAAGGAACACGGCCCATGTTGGATATGAATTTTCAGGAAGAATACGGTGTAGAAGGTGAAGTCAGTTCACCTTCCATCCCTATCGATGAGAACAAGTTGCTCAAACAGCACAAGGTGTTGGTCAACCGTATCGTCAATCAACTCAGAGCCCATGCCACTCCGCATTGCAGTATCGAAGACATGCAGCAAATTGGCCTTATCGGCTTACTGGAAGCAGGCCGCCGATACGGCAATGTTGAAGATCCCAACTTCCCGGCTTTTGCCGTGTGCAGAATCCGTGGATCGATATTGGACGAGTTACGCCGACTTGACTGGCGGTCACGAAAAACACGTCAGCAAGCGCATGAACTGAATGACGTGACGCGCGATCTTATGCGCTCTCTTGGCCGGCAGCCTACTGATGCAGAAATTATCAAAGCATTAGGAACGGACGAAAAAGATTATCTTACTCGACAAAATGCGGCTCTGGCTGGGGAAATGCAAAGTCTGGATCAACTGATTGAGAATGGTATCGAGGCTCAATCTGACGCTGTGTATGACGGCATGTCCCATGAGCAGACTCGACGTAGCCTTGAAGCTGCTCTGGATAAGCTACCCAAAAGAGATCAGCTGCTACTGACGCTGTTTTATCAACACGAACTTAACCTACATGAAATCGCTTTAGTGCTCGATCTGACACCTCCAAGGATTTGTCAGTTACACAAACAGGCACTCAAACAACTCAATCAATATTTATCCTCCTAGGAGTCACAAATGCAAAAGTTTTTTGGAGCCATCACCGTTTTACTGTGTGTCTTTGGCGGGTATATGTGGGCAGGTGGCAAGCTTGGCGCTATCTGGCAACCCGCTGAATTTCTGATCATTATTGGTGCTGCGGCCGGTTCTCTGATCATCGGTAACCCACCGCAAGTGCTTAAAGAAATGCGTCACCAAGTTCGTGCCACAATCTCTGCACCGCGCGAAGAATATGAATATTACATGGAGCTGATGGCTCTGCTGAATAACCTACTTGAAACAGCACGCAGCAGAGGTTTTAAGTTTCTTGATTCTCACATCGAAGCTCCAGATCAGAGTTCGATTTTTCTCGCCTACCCGAAAGTTGGCTCAGATTATCGCCTCATATCGTTCGTGACAGACAACATGCGTTTAATGGCCATGGGCCAGATGTCGCCTCACGAGTTAGAAGGTTTACTGGAACAAGAAATCGAAGCTATTCAAACCGAAATGCTACTTCCTTCTCGCTCGATGCAGAGAACCGCAGAAGCATTACCAGGCTTTGGTATCCTGGCAGCCGTCGGCGGCATCATCATTACGATGCAGGCGATTGATGGCTCAATCGCACTCGTGGGCTACCACGTAGCAGCGGCTCTGGTTGGAACATTCGTTGGTATCTTTGGTTGTTACTGCTGTCTTGATCCACTCAGCAATGCAATGGCCCAACGCGTGAAGCGCAACATGACAGCATTTGAGTGCGTCAGGGCAACGCTAGTTGCTTATGTTGCGAAAAAACCAACCTTACTTGCTATTGATGCTGGCCGTAAGCATATCCAGCTAGACATTAAACCGACATTCAATCAGATGGAGAAATGGCTCGCTGAGCAGGAGGCATAATGCAAAGACAAGAGCAGGTGGTGTTCAAACGAACAAAAACCGTTGATGACAATGAATTTCACGGAGGTGCCTGGAAAGTCGCTTTCGCTGATTTCATGATCGCCCTTATGGCGCTGTTTTTGGTCTTATGGGTGATGCAGATTGTCGACAAGGAAGAGCGAAAAGCGATTGTTGCTCACCTTCAAAGTGCAAGTGTGTTTGATAAGAGCTACGGGAATCCGTTTGATACTTCACAAAGTATTTCTCCGATTGATTTGGCTGCAAACTCTTCTGTCACCAGTCGACATGATTCGAACCATGTGGTCAGCTCATTCTTTCAGGGAGACGGTGAAGGTCCGGAAACAGACTCACTGATCCCCGGAACATTCGACACTCAGGAGCGACTGGCAGCCTTAGCGAAAGTCATTAAGGAAGCGGTTCGACAAATCAGTGCTCAAGGGAATGTGAACGTGACGGTTACGCCACAAGGTCTGCGGATTGTGCTTCAGGACGACTATAAGCAGCATATGTTTGGTCGTGGTGGGTCGGAGTTGACACCTTTCTTCGAAGATCTGCTTCTTGCACTAGCGCCTGTCTTTAAACGTGTAGAGAATCCATTGATCATCAGTGGTCATACCGACTCTACCCGCTTTAAAGGTCATGCCGAACGTGGTTCAAACTGGGCGCTCTCTGCATCACGTGCCAATGTGGCTAGGCATACTCTGGTTGCCGGAGGGATGCCAGATGATCGTGTGTTACAAGTTACAGGGATGTCTGATCGTGCCTTACTCAATGGTGCCGAGCCGGAATCCAGTGAGAACCGACGTATCGAACTGTTTATCCTGACTACACCCGCCGCCAAAGTGTTAGAAACGTTTTTTGGCAATAACGCGGAAAGCGAATTGCAAAAAGCCAAGCAGAAAGCGGAATTTAATCAGCCGGTGATTCGCCAGGAAGTCATCAAGTTTTCAGACACCCAAACACCTTCGAAGCCAAAGCTTCAGCAACTTTAACCCCATCAGGCGCTTTTATAGCGCCTGCTAACTCAAACGAAAAATCTCATGCCTCAATATTCGGTCAGACACGCAAAAAAAGATGGATTACAAAAAGCCTTTATGTGGCTGATTGTCATCGACTACGTGTTGCTTTCTTTGTTTCTCATTCAGCTCTTCAACCTGACTTTGAACGGAGGCACGGCGATCAGTACTTTGTTGCTGATCTATAATGTCCTTTTGACCTCCCTCTGCTTTCAACGCACTGACAAGCGCGACTCCTACATTATTTACCCAACATTGTCAGCAACGTTGCTGGCGTTCGTCTGCTTCCTATACTTCTTCTTTCTTGTCTGACCCTATTTTTTGTCGCCCCTCTTTGTTATTTCTCCTCTGACTCTACTTTCCTTTAGGCAAAAAAAATGCTCTTCAATCAATGAAGAGCCAAACGAGCGAAAATGGAACAAAGGGTTTAACTAGGCTTTCGCCTTAACTTCTCATCAACGCAACCACAGAGTGGCGCTTTACGTTAGCCTGAGCATTAAGTGCCATAAAGGCGGTGGAAAACTGGCCAGAGTTGTCGTCAAATAGTTTAAGTTTATCTTGGACTTGGTGAGCAGATATCACCGAAGACTGCTTGTGGAGTGTTTGCATTTGCATCGTCAATTCAGAGCCGATCGCATTTGCCTGCTCAAGCCCTATCTGTACTTGACGAAAATGCTTGTTTACTTTGGCAATGGTCTGTTTA
Organism: Vibrio sp. T11.5; assembly: GCF_027587155.1. Taxonomy (NCBI): domain Bacteria; kingdom Pseudomonadati; phylum Pseudomonadota; class Gammaproteobacteria; order Vibrionales; family Vibrionaceae; genus Vibrio; species Vibrio sp. T11.5. Next base: position 15,584 of record NZ_JAPPTP010000039.1, on the reverse strand, counting down.
ACGCCTTCTCGAGAGCTCAAATCAAAGCTCAGCTCCGCGATACCTTCTGGCTCCGCTTTGAGTGTCATCACATTAGATTGCCCGGCTGGAAAGCGATATCCTTGGCCTGTCACCATGACCTTTTGTTGCATCTGCTGATAGGCTTTCTCAGAGGATTCAAACAAAATAGTACCGTCCTCAGACAATGACGCTCTAAGTCCAAGAGGAATAAGACTTCGATCTAGCATTTTAACAGTCTGCTTGCCCTCAGACTGTCCATCAAACTGAACCATCACGGAGTGGCCCTGAGGGAAATCTAAGCGAATTTGCTCCGCTTTGTCACTCAAGCGATGGATGTTGAGTCCTGGAATGGAAAAACGGCGCATATCGGCTTTCTCAAGCTTAAGTTTCAACTCATTGTCGATAACTTTATTGCCGTCAAAACGTGCATTGTCGATAACGCGCTCTATGTTCGCTTTCGAGCCCGCCAAGCCTTCTTGCAAACCTGAAACCTGGTTCGCGCCGAGGTTCATGGCCCGAGTCAGGCCTTGTTTTATCTTGGCCAACTCGACACCAATGGCTTGTAAGGAACGTGTCGCTATCTGCACTGAGGTCGCGTTTTGCTGCCCCTGAGTAAGCAAAACACCAGACACCGAATACGATGCTGGTGTTTGATTGCGGGCAGCCAGTTTGCGCTGCCCAATATCACCATTAGTCTCCGAAGAGCGAGGGGGAGAAATAGAAGCTCTGTCATGCCCCGTCAACTTGACGTTGTGGGGGCGAACCTCAACCATGCTCATTACCATATTTTGATTCCTGATTGTTAAATGCGGTCGAATAAGTTGAGATCGTTAATCTTAACGTAGCTCGCTTGAGTCGCTTGCAGCGCCGCCATGTAATTGCTCAAGCGAACTGAAGCTTCACCATAATCCAGAGCTGAGAGATCACTGCTGATCTTATCAACAAATAACTTGTTCTCACCGTGGGCACTAGCCATCAAATCGAGATTATTATGGCGACCACCGATTTCAGTCATTGCAGACAACACGTTATTCGATGTCGCTTCGATAGCACCGAGCGTCGATTCAACTGCAGTCCGAAACGCTGGTGTCGGTGATTTGAACTCCGAAATCAATGCATCAAGTTCGTTGAGAACATTGTTGCCACCAAGGTCTAGGATTTCTTGCGCGGTCATATTCGCTTCCATCGTCACGCCTTTGGCTACAGTGACCATACGTTTATCGCTGTTACCTTGCATGACGTAACTGCCACTCGCATTCGACAAAGCCGCGGTGTCCGTTTTGGTGCCGGAGAATAAGTAACGACCTTCTTCATCCTGCGCGTTAAACGCTGAAGCGACGGCAGAACGCAGACTTTCAAGTTCGCTGACAATGCCTGTACGTTCGGCTTCGGTTAAGGTACCGTTTGCGCCCCATAGAACTCGTTCGTTCATTTTCTTCAGGCTTTCATTCACGGAATCAAGTTGAACTTCCTGATTGGACAAGGCCGTCTTTACATTAGAAATATTGGTCTTGTACTGAGAAATGGCCGAGCCTTCACGTTCTAAATTGAGCAATTGTACTGATGCCATAGGGTCATCAGATAATTTGGTCAGACGCTCACCAGTGGACATCTGTTGCATAACTTGTCCAAGTCCGGCGTTATTGATCTGCAAGCTTCGCAGCATCATCTGACTGAATTGAGTATCACTAATTCTCATCTGATTTCCCTGTAATTAAAATAACTGAAGAACGGAATCAAACAGCTGGTTTGCTGTGCTGATCACTTTCATGTTGGCGTTATGAGCGTTGGCAAATGTCATCAGATTTGCCGCTTCTTCATCACGGCTTACCGCACTGACGTTGTCTCGGGCAGCCTTCGCTTGCTCGCTCATCGAGAGTTTTGCCTGATAATCTGCATCAGCCTGACGCGCTTTGATCGCCGTTTCACCGACAATGGCAGCAAAGGCATCATTCAATGTCACTGAGCCAAAGCCACTAATCGATACGTTTTTATTGCTGACCGCAATCAAGCCGTCCAATATGTCAGCGTTACCTGGATTACCGTCACCGGACAAAGCCAGTTCCTCTGGTTTCATATCGGTGATCGTCAGGCTAGCCGCTGGGTTGGCAGGATCATAACTGAACAAAGGCTTACCCGTATTACCATTAAGGTCATGACCAGCGACTAGCAAGGCATTGAACTCATCGGCCAACGCTTTTGCCATATCATCAATCGCCGTGCGGTATGGCTTTAATACGTCTGTCTGATAGTCCGACAAAGCACCAATCTGCCCGCCCGGAGTGTCTGTAATCGCAAAACTTTGCGTACCAAACTCAACATGGAGTTGAGCAAGGTAAGGATCGCTTGGATCAGGCATGGCAATGAGCTCAGCAGCATCAGTCCCCATGACCAATGGTTGTCCAGAAGATAGCGTGACTTGTAAGCTACCATCGCTTTGTGACGTTGTTTTCACATCGACGACCTTAGATAACTCACCAATTAACGTGTCACGCGTGTCCATTAACTTAGCCGGATTCCCTCCCGTACCTTGCATTTCCACCAGCTGCTTGTTCACGTCAGCAATATTACTCATCAAGCTATTGGCATGAGCAATGGCGGCATTGCGCTGGTCGTTCACGTCTTTATGTTGGTGAGAAAGAGATTCGGTGAGCGTATTAAATCGACGTGAAAGTGCTTCTGATTCATTAATGATTTGCTGGCGGTAAGGCACAGATTCCGGTTTCACTGTCGCATCATTAAGGGCAGAAAATAGCGTATCCAAACCCGCAGAGAGACTGAATCCGTCAGCACCGAGTGTATTTTCGAGTTGACTCATCTTACCGGTGTAACTAGTTGCGTAAGCGGAAAGACTGTTTGTTTCCCAAGTCTGCTTAACCAAAAAATCATCCGTTACCCGACGGATACTCGTAACTTCAACACCCAGTCCTGGATTTAGCTTGTCGTGTTTAGTGCCACCAACCGAAGCCATCAAGGCTTGTTGACGACTGTATCCAGGCGTATTGATGTTGGAGACGTTCTGCGCTGTGACATCCAGTGCCACGCGATTCGCATTAAGGCCTGAGAGGGCAATATTGACGAGATTCATTTACAGCTCCATTTTTCGAATCAATGGTTGGGCGAAGGCTGTTGTTGCACTGACTTCTCCCATCATTTGTCTAACTGAGGCGACCGATTCCTGAGTAGAATGAAGTGCGGGTGCCGAATTAGACGCTGAAGAAGCTTCAGCGTGTGAGCTTGCTTCCACCTCACTAAAATTGTCATTCGCGGACACGCTTGAGGCATTGGTGTCAAAAGCCACCTCTGAAATCGAAGGGCTGAGCTGTTTGATCAACATTTCTGAAATACCAGAATGTTGTTTCTTCGCCATTTCAATCGCAAGTTGACCATCATACATATCGCGAAAAACGCCCTGTTGCTGACTGGAAAAAGGACTGTCTTCGTCAGCCAACACATCGCTACTACTGCGCATCTGGCGCAGTACCATTTGTAAAAACATCGCTTCAAACTGGCCCGCTACCGTTTCCAGTGCGGCCCCTTGTTCGTTGCTATTCTTTATGTTCATCAAGGCACTGTTATCGTGATAAAGCACCGAGTTCATTTGTGACCGCTCATTCAGTCCGTCAAATTTCATAAAGACTCCTTAAATCACTACCAGCTCTGCATTTAGTGCCCCAGCTTCATGCAAGGCTTGCAGAATCGACATCAAATCCGTTGGTGTCGCCCCTAAACTGTTTACTGCACTAACGATGGTATTAAGCTCAGTTCCCGGAGGCCAAATCACCATTTGCGCCTGTTCTTCACTGACATCTAATAACGATTGATCGACCACTTTGGTTTCACCGTCAGCAAACGCGTTTGGCTGGCTAACCTGTTGTGATTCGGCAATGGTCACTGTTAAGTTGCCATGGCTTACCGCGGCTTCACTGACCTTGACACTTTTGCCGATGACAACGGTACCGGTTCGAGAGTTGAAAACGATGCGCGCAGGCTTGCGCCCTTCCTCGACACTGATCTCTTCCAGCATCGACATCATGACAACACGTTGTTGAGTGTCCTTCGGCGCTTTGACGCTAATGCGCACGTTATTCTTAGCCACAGCGACTTTCGGCCCGAAAATGTTGTTGATCTCACGTGCGATATTCTTAGCCGTTGTAAAGCTGGGCTTTCTCAAATTCAGCACCACGTTATCTTGTTCTGCAAAGTCATTGGGCACTTCTCGCTCCAATGTCGCCCCACCAGGAATACGGCCCGAGGTTGGCGTATTGATCACAATTTTAGAGCCGCTTTTGCCTTCAGCAGACACACCGCCTACCACCACGTTACCTTGAGCGACAGCGTAAACCTCACCATCGATACCGCGCAGCGGTGTCAGTAACAAGGTGCCCCCTCGCAAACTCTTTGCGTCGCCAATGGATGACACCACCACATTCAGCGTCTGGCCTGCCCCTGCCATCGGCTCAACTGTCGCAGTGACGCTCACTGAAGCAACATTGCGTAGTTTAGGATTCGTTTTGTCGTCGATTTGGACACCAAATTGTCGCAGCATATTGGTGATGGATTGCGCAGTAAACTTGACCTGATTGCGGTCACCCTGTCCGTCGAGGCCAACGACCAAACCGTAACCCACTAACTGGTTTTCACGAATACCCTGAACATCAACGAGATCCATGATGGGGATTTCTACTTCAGCTTGAGTCGGTAAGGCGGTACCCAACAACATCGTCAGCATCATCGCCATCAGGAATGAAGATCGTTGGTCTCCAGCCCTGTTTCGATTTGTCGAGCTCAATCGCTGGCGTCGCAGAGAAAGAGGAATAAAAGCGACGGTAAGCATAGTCATTATCTGTTTCATTAAAACGGCATCCAAGGGCTGTTAAAGAATTGGCTCAGCCAACCAGCAGCATTGCTGTCAGCCAAAGTACCTCGACCTGAGTAGGTGATTCGCGCATCACCGATTCGAGCGGATGAAACCTGATTGTTACGGCTGACATCATCAACTCGTACAATGCCGGTTAAGCGAATGAACTCATCTCCCTGATTGAGTCGAATCCACTTCTCTCCGCTGATACGCAATACACCATTAGGCAGCACTTCATGAACGGTCACGGTGATAGCCCCCTCCAGCTTGTTACCCTGAGAGCTAGAAGCACTACCATCAAAACCGCGTTGAGCGTCTACACTGGCGGCGAGCTCATCGATGGTTTTACCTCCCAGACTCGGGGTAGCAAAGCCGACGCTCGAGTTTTTTCCATACTTGGTATCGGCTTTTTTGCTTGATTCCGTTTCTTCGGAGAGAACCACCGTGAGCATGTCGCCAACACGGTATGCTCGCCTGTCCTGAAACAGGGTCATGGAATATTGATGACGATAAAGGCTGCCGTTTTGGGCTGCTGGAAGTGAATAGTCCAGCTTAGGCGGCGCGTATTTTTCTTCATCAGGCTCGGGAGGGGTAAACTCCTGTCGACCAGCGCACCCAGCCAGCAAAATGACAACCAGAGGCCAAACTCTCAATAATGCCTTCATTCCCTGTTCCTTTATTACTTAACGATTACACTGATTGAGCGACAAACTTCAGCATGTCATCAGCAGCTGACACGACTTTAGCGTTCATCTCGTAAGCTCGCTGAGTGGTGATCATGTCAACCATTTCCTCGACGACCTGAACGTTTGAACCTTCTAAAGCGCCTTGTTTGATACTGCCGACACCATCAATTCCAGCTGTCAACTCATCCGCTTGACCACTTGCTTCTGTTTCGCGGAACAAGTTACCTCCCACCGCTTCGAGGCCGGCTGGGTTGATGAATTTCGCTAAGGTGATTTGACCCAGAGATTGTGGTGTGGTGCTGTCCGCTGTCGTTGCTGATACCGTGCCATCTGTGCCAACAGACACAGACAAAGCGTTCTCTGGTATCTGGATTTGTGGCTCCAGCGGTAGGCCTTGGCTATTGACCATCAAGCCTTCTGAATTAACATGAAACTGGCCATTGCGAGTGTACATGAGCTGGCCGTCTGAGTTTTCGATCTGGAAGAAACCTTGCCCCATTACAGCAAGGTCAAGTTCCTGACTGGTGTTTTGCGTATTACCCTGAGTAAACACTTTCTGTGTACCCACGACTCGAACACCACTGCCTAACTGTACTCCTGATGGCAGTTGATTGACTTCATCCACCTGCGAGCCGGGTTGGCGTTGAATACTGTAAAACAGGTCTTCAAACACTACTCGATCACGTTTAAAACCAACCGTATTGACGTTGGCTAGATTGTTGGAGATGGCGGTCATTTTGGTGTCTTGAGCGGCCATACCCGTTTTACTTACCCATAAAGCTGAGTGCATTTTTTACTCCTTTCGCCGCGCTTAGCGTGACGACATTAATTTGTTACCGGCTTGCGCCAAAGTCTCTGCGGTTTTCATCATCCGCACTTGCATTTCAAAGTTGCGTGTCAGTGACATCACATTCAGCAGTTCATCAATCGCAGAGACGTTGCTGCCTTCGATATGCTCAGGTGCGAGCTGAACGGTTTGGTCAGCCGCAAATGGGTTGCCATCGACGCTGTGAAGCAAACTGTCGCTCTGTTTCTCCAGTTGGCTAGTTTCCGGCTTAACCAGCTTTAAGGTCCCCACTTCAAGCTCAGCGCCTCCCCCTGGAGGCACGACAGAAATACGACCACGTTCGCTAATTTCAACTTTCTGATAATCGGGAAGAACCAAAGGGCCTCCTTCACCGACAACCGCAAACCCGTTAACAGACAAAGCACCAAAGGAGTCAACTTTGATGTTACCGGCGCGGGTATACGCTTCCTGACCTTCTGCGGTCTGCACCGTCAGATAACCGTCCCCCATCACAGCGACATCCAATGCACGGCCAGTTTTAACGATATCGCCTTCATCAAAACGCGTAGACGCCGAGTTGGTAACGACCATGGTGCGACCGTCAAAGCCCGCGCCCTGAAGTGGGATGCTTGACACACGCTCCATATCAGCACGAAAACCCGCAGTATCGGCATTGGATAGGTTATTTGAGCGCACATGCTGAGCTTTAAGTACTCGGCTTGCGCCAGACGTTGCGGTGAATAACAAACTGTCCATATCAGGCTCCGTTAAATTGCGTTAAATAACGCCTGAGTCAGTTTGTCGTTGGTCGAAATGGTTTTTGCATTCGCCTGATAGTTGCGCTGCGCTGTCATCAGGTTAACCAACTCGCTGGTCAGATCGACGTTAGACCCTTCTAGAGCGCCTGGTGAAAGATCACCTAGCGTGCCTGAACCCGGTACTCCCAATACGGGTGCACCTGAACTGAAACTTTGAGTCCAGGCAGTACCGCTGACTTTTGAAAGGCCTTGTGGGTTGGCAAAATCCGCCAGTACAACTTGGCCTTGTAACTGAGACTGACCGTTAGTGTAGGTAGCGTAAACCATGCCATTATCTTCAACACGAACGCCCGTCAATTCTCCCGATGTGTAGCCATTCGGGTTGTTAGTGCTGACACCAAAACCTGTACCAAATTGCGTGCTGCCTGACAGGTCTATATCAATACTCATTGGGTTAGCGCCCGCCGCTGGGAACGAAACGTTGTAAGCGCCTGTCGGAGTGGCAATAGAGCCATCTGGGTTGAACGTCATCGCGACCGTTGAAACCGCACCCACTCCACCGTCAACCTGCACGTTCACTTCCCATGTGTTGTCAGCCGTTTTGGTGAAGTACTGGGTCACCGTGTGTGGCTTACCTTGCGAGTCGTAAACTTTTGTCGTGTAGGAAGAGTTAAATGAATTATTATTGCCCGGATCAAACGGATTCACCGTCTGGTCGATGACCGGATTCTTTGCATCCAGATTGGCAATGAACTCCATTTTATCTGTGGCTTTGGCTGCCAAAGAAGACGTCGAGATTTTAATGTCTCCCGTTGCACCTGTGAGCAGGTTATTGTTGCCGTCTACGCTGTAACCTTGCAATTTCGCGCCCGTGTTGCCAACGACATAATTGTCTTTATCAGTACCGAATACACCTGAGCGGGTGTACAGCATTTGGCCAGCACTGTCTTTAGTCACAAAGAAGCCGTTACCATTGATTGCCAGATCCATCGCTCGACCAGTTCCGCTAACTGAACCGTTTTTCTCAAAGTTCTGAGAAATAGAGGCAACTTCTACGCCACCGGGCTGCATGCCGTTGTACACTGCCGCAAACTCAGTACGTGCTCCTTTAAATCCATAGGTCGATGCGTTGGCAATATTGTGGCTGATGGTATTCAGCTCTGTGTTGGTCGCATCAAGGCCGCTTAGGGCAATATTAAAACTCATAACTAACCTCTGTCTTCCTTATTGGTTAAGCACCAAACTGAGTGATTTCATAGAAAGGTACGCTGCCAACACCTTCGATGTTAACAAACGCTGCGCCGCCTGAGCTTGGGATACGAACTTGCTCAACCTGGCCGGCTAAAAGAATATTTGGAGCAGACTGCCCCTCCTGAACCTGAACAGATACTGTGTATTTTCCGGGTTTAAGACCCAACTCTTCAGGATGGATACTAAAATCGACGTCACCTGCGGGATGGGCGCCTAAAGGCACTTTTTTCGCCTGACCGAACTCATCCGTCACGACTAAAGTGACTTGGCTTGAGGGATGCTCAAGCTCTATTTTTCCGCCTTGAGCGGTATCATTCATTTCAAACTCATTGCCAGACACATAAACCGTCTGCCCCACCAAGCCAGCCGTTGACAGTACTTGCATGTTATCGAGCAATACCATGCTGTTTTGCATCATTGAAGCCATGTTCTCTGTACTTTGTACTTGGGAGAACTGTGCCAATTGGCTGACATACTCAGTGCCATCAAGTGGGTTGAGCGGATCCTGATTCTGAATCTGTGCCACCATCAAGCTGATAAATTCATTTTCCAGTGACGTCGCGCTATTGGCATCTTGTGGGTTGCCTGTCACTGATGTTGTATTTGCCCCTGAGTTCACTGGCGTGTCAGAAGACAAAGCATTATAAGAAGCGATGCTCATTAGCTGCCCTGCCCTAATTTAAGCAAACCTTGCTGCATGCTTTTTACGTTGCTCAGTACTTCTACGTTTGTTTCGAAGCTGCGGGTTGCAGACATCATATCTGCCATTTCAGATACAACATCGATATCAGGGTAGTAAACGTACCCCTCGTCATTCGCAAGCGGGTTACTTGGTTCAAAGCGTTTTTCTGCCTGACCTGAACTTTGGATCACATCCACAATTCTCACTTCAGCGTTCGGGTAACTCTCTTTACTCGCAGATAACTCGGTTTTGCTGTACACGGTGGCAAACACGGGTTTCAAGGCCTTGTACGCGTCATCTGGGTTGGCCGAGACAGCATCTGCGTTAGCAAGGTTACTCGCGACCGTATTCAAGCGTACTGTCTGCGCATTCATTGCTGAGCCAGCAATCGAGTAAATATCGGTAAATGACATGTTTAACGTCCCTCTATCACTTTCGCCAGTCCCTGAAACTTCATGTTCAAAAAGGTCAGGCTGGTCTGAAAGTCCATGTTGTTTTGTGTGAATTTGCCTTGTTCAACCCCCAGTTCAACTGTGTTGCCATCTTTGCTGTTCTGGTACGGAATCGAGTACATAGATGACACATTCAGCTTTGGTACGGACTTGTTCACACCATGAGGTGATAACTGATTCATTGCAGTGGTAAAACTCAGGTCCTTAGCCAGATACCCAGGGGTATCAACATTTGCTAGGTTACTGGCAAGGACTTTGGTACGCTGAACTCTAAAGTTCAGCGCATCAGGGTGAACACCCAACGCATTTTCAAATGAAATTGCCATGTCTCTTTCCTTTTAAGTTGGCTCGAATAAGGATGAATAAGACAAGATGCATGCCATAAAAAACAAACAATAAAATCAATGACTTACAAAACAACAAGGAAAGGCAATTTCCGCTTTACGGAAATCAAAAAAAGTGAGGGGAACCGAATTACTTCCCCTCTAAACTGGGGGTTACTCGTCAGTATGATGCTTTGCAGTCCAACCGTATTGAGCAGTGAAAAGATCACTACCAAGCAGGCCATTCTTCAGGCGGTTGAGAGCAATTTTAAACAACAAGTTCAGATTCAAGCGGACCAGCGTCAATGGCAAGACTATCAACTCGATTATGATATTCGTACTCCAACGGCAGCTGAACACCTGCCTATGTGCCCTAGACCATTGAGTATTTCGGGTATCGATAACAAAACACTCCCTGTAGGCAACCTTAAACGCTCGGTTGACTGCGATGCGCCGTCGGTGACATGGCGCATCAATGTGACCATAAAATCAGCGCTAACACTCCCAGTGGTGGTCACCCAGGCAGGCATCAATCGAGACCAAGCTATTTCTCCCATGAACCTTAAGCTTGAAACCAGAACCTTAAGCCGAGAGCAAGATTTCTTCACTCAGGTCTCACAAGTTTCTGGTATGCTCGCGTCTAGGCGCATACGCTCAGGGCAGATATTGGACCCGAGAAAGCTCGAGTCCCCACCTTTGGTCATCAAAGGTAATCAAGTTGTGATTACTGCGACTAAAGATGGGTTTACTGCGTCCACAAAAGGGGTCGCCCTAGAACCGGGCACGCGTGGTGAACAGATCGACGTAAAGAACAGTTCTTCTGGCAAAGTCATTAAGGCTGTTGTCACTGGACTCAACCAGGTACAAACCCAGTTCTGATTTTTGGACTCAGGTTATCATTTTCGCGCTTTACTACTCGTAAAGAGACAATGATTTCAGGTAGATATAAAAAGTGATTATGTTGACTTAATGTTTCGAGCAGCATGGTCGCATTGAACCTGTAACCACGATGATTAAGGAACCCATTAATGAAAATCGACAAAGTTGCAGGTGGGCACGTCCCTCACACCAATCTAAATCAATCTTCCAAGAAACCCGCAGAGCCTTCGACTGCGCAAGCGATTTCTGAAGCTATGGTCAATACCAACACTGCTGCGATAGATAAAGCACAAGCAGAAATGCAGTCGCTACCAAATGTGGATATGGAGAAGGTGGAGCAAGTACGCAACGCGCTGGTAAAAGGTGAGCTAGCACTCGACACTAAGGCGTTATCACAAGCGGTCCTTCAATTTCATACTGGTCACGAATAGTGCGGACTGGAGTTCATTATGGCATCTGAAACCTCGCGTATGATTCAGCGCTTTCTCACCTCCATAGGTGAAGATATAAAGTCATACCGCCAATTAGCCAAGCTTTTACAAGAGCAAAAATCGCTGTATCTGTGTTTCGATGCAGCGAAGCTTAATCAAAATCTTGCCCAGCAGAAACCATTACTTAACAAGCTTGGTCAGCATGCCAAAGAACGCAGTCAAACAATGACTGCATTGCGGCTTACTCGCGATCAAGGCGGCATGAATAAGCTTTTTTCTGCATTGCCGACTTCATTGTCAAACAAAGTTCATTCACAATGGCGCGAGTTAGAATCTCTGGTAAAACACTGCCAAGCACTCAATCAAGAGAACGGCCAGAGCTCTGCCAGTTTTCATGAGCTAATGTGCCACATTACTCAACCAAGACAGCATACCTACGAAGAGCAGCCACTGCTGAAATGATCCATCATCGCAGCCTTTGGAAACCAGCATTGTGCCTGTTTTTGTCGCTCTTTCTTTGTCCTTTGTCCCCTCTAAACGCTGCACCTCTGCCGACTGAATATGGGCAGGAGCTCGCGGTGCTTACGCCCTATAAAAAACACATTGAACAACGGTTGGTGCTGAACCGAGCATTGATTGATGACATCGCCAAGCAGTTGTCATCTCAATCTTTGCCATCGCAGTTGGTGCTGTTGCCCATGCTAGAGTCTTCCTTCGATCCAAATGCTGTTTCTCACGCCAACGCAGCGGGTCTATGGCAACTGATGCCCGCCACAGCACAGCGCTTCGGCCTTAAAGTCGACGCAAATCAAGATCAGCGATTTGACATTCAAGCCAGCACTAAGGTGGCCATCGAATATTTAGCATTTTTGCACAATAAGTTTGACGATTTAGCTCTCACCATTGCCGCATATAATGCAGGTGAAGGCCGAGTATCTCGGGCGATCAAAAAATCTGGCAGTAAAGCGTTTTCATCACTCAAGCTCCCTGCTGAAACGACTCAATATGTGCATCGATTTTATGCACTACTCAACTTGATTCAGTTAGAGAAACTCCTAGGCAAGCAGCCTAATCCTATGTTTTTATTCGGTGAATCGACTCATTCACCGCTCGTCGATTTATCTCCGCTACCACCCCTGATCACCTTATAAAAACTCTGTCGCTGACCTAGCGCTTTATCGAACCAGTACAGAGACTTATTCTCATAAGCTATTAACACACTCATATTAATACTCTGTTGCTCTATGCGTATCGCTACATAACCAGAGTTTTTACAGATTTAGACTCGAATTTGCTCCCGAGAACAGGAATATCCCGTATAATTTTTATTCAACAATACAAAACCCTAGCTTTCGTTGGTTGTTATTGACTCAGCAAAGCAGGATAATATCGGGATCGGAATCTCTTAAATATATAATTATGACCGAATATCTTTTGTTGCTGGTCGGCACTGTGCTGGTCAACAACTTTGTACTGGTGAAGTTTTTGGGCCTATGTCCATTCATGGGTGTTTCCAAGAAGCTGGAAACAGCAATCGGAATGGGGTTGGCAACCACGTTTGTCCTGACCCTAGCCTCGGTATGCTCGTATCTGGTGGAAAGTTACGTTCTTGAGCCTTTGGGACTGGAATATTTGCGTACCATGAGCTTTATTCTCGTTATTGCCGTTGTGGTTCAGTTCACCGAAATGGTGGTGCATAAAACCAGTCCGACGCTCTATCGACTTCTGGGGATTTTCCTACCACTGATCACAACTAACTGTGCGGTTTTAGGTGTTGCTCTCCTCAACATTAACGAAAACCATAATTTCATCGAATCGATCATCTATGGGTTTGGTGCCGCGGTCGGTTTCTCACTGGTTCTTATTCTCTTTGCCTCTATGCGTGAGCGCATCGCGGCGGCCGATGTTCCTGCGCCGTTTAAAGGAGCATCGATTGCAATGATCACCGCTGGATTGATGTCTCTCGCTTTCATGGGCTTTACTGGACTGGTGAAATTGTAATGAGCGCTATTCTTATTGCTGTATTGGCACTAGCTGCACTTGCCGCATTATTTGGAGCCATATTAGGATTTGCCTCGATCCGCTTTAAAGTCGAAGCGGACCCGATTGTCGACCAAATTGACAACATCTTGCCTCAGACCCAATGCGGCCAATGTGGCTATCCGGGCTGTCGTCCCTATGCCGAAGCGATTGCTAATGGCGACGAGATCAATAAGTGTCCTCCTGGTGGTCAGGCAACCATCGAAAAGCTGGCCGATCTTATGGGCGTCGAGGCAACAGACTCTGCGCACGATCTAGACGACAATGTCAAAACCGTCGCATTTATTCATGAAGACATGTGCATTGGCTGTACTAAGTGCATTCAGGCTTGTCCCGTTGACGCGATCGTTGGCGGTACTAAAGCTCTCCACACGGTGATCAAAGACGAATGCACCGGGTGTGATTTGTGTGTCGCACCTTGCCCAACAGACTGTATTGAAATGATTCCTGTAGAAACCACTACAGCGAGCTGGAAGTGGCAACTGGACGCCATTCCTGTTGTTGATGTTACCAATTCTGCCAAGCAGCAGAATCGCGTGAATTAAGGACTGGTATGCTGTCACTCATAGAACAAATTAAATCAGGCGCACTTTGGGATTTCCCGGGGGGCGTACACCCACCTGAAAACAAAAAACAGTCGATAAAAAGCGAGATTGCCAGAGCGAGTATTCCACAAGAAATCGTTCTGCCAGTGAAACAACACATTGGTAAACCAGGTAAGATAACCGTAGAAGTTGGCGACATGGTACTTAAAGGTCAAGCGTTGACCAAGTACGACACTAGCTTCATGCTGCCAGTTCATGCACCAACATCTGGTAAAATCACGGCGATTGAGTCTCGCACCACTGCTCACCCATCGGGCCTAGCCGAAACTTGTATTGTCATCGCTCCTGATAACGAAGATCGTTGGATTGAGCGTGACACCAACAGCGACTTTACCCAACGTACACCTGATGAGTTGATTGAAATTATTCGTCAGGCTGGCGTTTCAGGTATGGGCGGCGCAGGCTTTCCTACCGCGAAAAAAATCCAAGCAGGCTTGGCACGGACAGAAATACTGATTGTTAACGCGGCGGAATGTGAACCTTACATCACCGCCGATGACATGTTGATGCAAGAAAATGCCGACGAAGTTATTAAAGGTATAGAGATTGTAGAACACATCTTAAAACCCAAACTGACCATTATCGGTATTGAGGATAATAAGCCTCAAGCTATCAAAGCGTTAGAACAAGCCGCACAGCACAAAGATATCGTTATCCGCGTGATTCCCACCAAGTACCCATCGGGTGGTGAGAAGCAACTGATCAAGATATTGACTAATAAAGAGGTACCAGCAAACGGTATTCCTGCAGAGATTGGGGTACTGGTGCAGAATGTTGGTTCGCTGCAAGCCATTAAGCGAGCGGTTTGTGACGGTGAACCTTTGGTAGAGCGCATCGTTACTCTAACCGGAGATACCTTTAAACAGCCGAGAAATGTGATCGCACTGATTGGTACACCTGTTCAATCGTTGCTCGACGAGTTTGGCTACAAAGCCGATAAGAAGTTGCCTCGCCTAATCATGGGAGGCCCCATGATGGGCTTTACGCTTCCCCATGCCAACGTCCCCATTACCAAAACATCGAACTGCATTCTCGCTCCAACTCGTAAAGAGATTTCACCCGATCAGTATGAAATGGCATGTATTCGATGCGGTCAATGTGCTGAGGTCTGCCCGGCTTCACTACTTCCTCAACAGCTTCAATGGCATGCAAAAGCAGCAGAATACGACAAGTGTGAAGAACTCAACCTGAAAGACTGTATTGAATGTGGTGCTTGTGCCTTTGTCTGCCCTAGTGAAATCCCACTGGTGCAATACTACCGTCAAGCCAAAGCAGAGATTCGCACGCGCAAAGAAGAGTCCGAGGCTGCTGAGCGTGCCAAAGTCCGCTTTGAAGAGAGAAAAGCGCGGCTTGAGCGTGATAAAGCAGAACGAGAAAACCGCTTCAAGAAAGCAGCAGATGAACGTCGCAAAGATATGAAGAAAACCGACGGCGATGATGCTATTGCCGCTGCGATTGCGCGCGTAAAAGAGCAAAAATCAGAATCAAAATCGGATCAACCCGCAATTAAGCCAGCGGTAGCGGCCGCCATCGCCAAAGCCAAAGCCAAGCAAGCGGCTGCAATGCAAGCAGGTGATACAGAGCCGGACAACTCTGAAATGACAAAACTGCGTGAAGAACGCAAACGCCAAGCCAGAGAGAAAAGAGCTCAGAAGCCCCAGGGGTCTTCATCAGCCGCGTCATCCGATGATAAGAAAGACGCGGTTGCAGCAGCTATTGCGCGCGCTAAAGCGAAAAAAGCAGCTCAACAGGATAGCGGTACTGATTCAGCAACTGCAGACAAAAAGGCTTCCGTCGCCGCTGCCATTGCTCGTGCTAAAGCTCGTAAA
>NZ_JAPPTP010000038.1:0-23126 GCF_027587155.1 Vibrio sp. T11.5 | reverse complement strand
TCATTACCTAACCAGACAGTTCACTGATATAGCTTGAACATTGACTAAGAAGTAGTAGGCGGCCCAAAACAAAAAAGGCGACAGTTTCCCTGTCGCCTTTGATTATTCAGCATCTCGCTTCGATTATTCCCAGTCGAGAATCACTTTACCTGATTGGCCGCTACGCATCGCATCAAAGCCTTTCTGGAATTCATCAACCTTAAAGTGGTGAGTGATGATTGGCGTCAAGTCTAAGCCCGACTGAATCAGCGATGCCATCTTGTACCAAGTTTCGAACATCTCACGGCCATAGATACCTTTAATCACCAGACCTTTGAAGATCACTTGGTTCCAGTCGATGCCCATATCTGATGGCGGAATACCTAGCAGTGCAATTCGGCCGCCGTGGTTCATTGTCTTCAGCATGGTGCTGAATGCCGCCTGAACACCCGACATTTCAAGGCCCACATCAAAGCCTTCCGTCATGCCCAGCTCTTCCATTACGTCTTCAAGCTTCTGTTCCGCAACGTTAACTGCACGGGTCACACCCATTTTACGTGCAAGCCCCAGACGGTATTCGTTCACATCTGTAATCACCACGTGACGAGCACCGACGTGCTTAGCCACTGCTGCAGCCATGATACCGATTGGGCCAGCACCTGTGATCAGTACGTCTTCACCCACAAGGTCGAAAGATAGTGCCGTGTGTACAGCATTGCCGAACGGGTCAAAGATTGATGCTAGATCGTCTGAGATGCCTTCAGGGATTTTAAATGCATTGAATGCTGGAATCACTAGGTATTCAGCGAATGCCCCTTCACGATTTACACCCACACCAATAGTATTACGACATAGGTGAGTGCGGCCGCCACGACAGTTACGACAATGACCACAAGTGATGTGGCCTTCGCCAGAGACACGGTCACCGATTTCGAATCCGCGAACTTCCTGGCCAATAGCAACCACTTCACCCACGTATTCATGACCAACGACCATAGGAACAGGAATCGTGTTCTGAGACCACTCGTCCCAGTTGTAGATATGAACATCTGTACCACAAATCGCGGTTTTCTTAATTTTGATCAGAATGTCATTATGACCAACTTTCGGTTTTTCAACCTCAGTCATCCAGATGCCTTCTTCAGGCTTTAGCTTAGATAGCGCTTTAATTTTCATTACTTAATGATCTCCATGTCACGACCCACTTCGATGAAGGCATCGATGGCGCGATCAAGTTGCTCGCGCGAGTGTGCCGCAGACATTTGTGTACGAATACGTGCTTGACCTTTCGGTACGACTGGGAAAGAGAAGCCAATCACGTAAATACCTTTTTCTAGTGCGCGTTCTGCAAACTCAGCCGCCACTTTCGCATCGCCAAGCATGATTGGAATGATCGCGTGGTCAGCGCCACCCATAGTGAAACCCGCGGCTTCCATACGAGTGCGGAAATGTGCTGCGTTTTCCCATAGACGGTCACGTAGGTCACCACTTTGCTCTAGGAGATCGAGAACTCGGATTGAAGCATTAACGATGGCTGGTGCTACCGAATTTGAGAACAGATATGGACGAGAACGCTGACGTAGCCAGTCAATCACTTCTGCTTTACCTGAAGTATAACCGCCTGATGCGCCGCCCATGGCTTTACCTAGCGTGCCTGTGATGATGTCGATACGATCAACCACATCGTGGTACTCGTGAGTACCTGCGCCTGTTTTACCCATGAAACCCACCGCGTGAGAGTCATCCACCATTGTCAGTGCGCCGTACTTATCAGCAAGGTCACAGATAGCTGGCAGGTTAGCGACTACGCCGTCCATTGAGAATACGCCGTCTGTCACGATAAGGATGTTACGAGCGCCCGCTTCTTTAGCCGCGATTAGCTGCTGCTCAAGCTCTTCCATGTTGTTGTTTGAGTAACGGAAGCGCATTGCTTTACACAAACGAACACCATCGATGATTGAAGCGTGGTTAAGGGCATCAGAGATGATCGCGTCTTCTTTACCCAGAATCGTTTCGAACAGGCCTGCATTAGCGTCAAAACAAGAGGTGTACAGGATTGTGTCTTCTTTACCAAGGAAAGTAGAAAGCTTTTGCTCCAGCTCTTTGTGGATGTCTTGAGTACCACAAATGAAACGAACAGACGCCATACCAAACCCGTGCTTATCCATGCCTGCTTTACCCGCTTCAATTAGCTCAGGGTGGTTAGCAAGACCAAGGTAGTTGTTAGCACAGAAGTTAAGCACTTCTTCACCTGTAGAGATTTTTACAGCCGCTTGCTGCTGAGAAGTGATGACGCGCTCTGACTTGTAAAGACCTTCAGCCTTTACTTCTTCAATCTGTTGTTTGATCTGTTGGTAGAATGCAGAAGACATTTCAAATTCCTTGCTAGTTATTATGTTAAGCACATTGCTTATTAATCACCTTCGTTTGCAAATTCGAAGGCGTCAAAAGTTGCCCTAAGTGTAATTCAAGCACGCCATTTTCATTATCCCACCAGATGGAAAAACATTAGTGAACCACAGGCACAAATAAGGTTTTTTTATGATAGACATCACGAACTATCCGGTGTTTGATGACATATTCTCTATTCATCGGCTGCTAGAGTAAGTTTGCATTTGGTATGGTTGATACTAAAAATGAAATGACGACAGGAGAGAAATACAAAATAGGCGTCGGTTAGTTTGACCTATACGCCTGTTTTGGTGACATACAAGGGTGTGCGTGTTACTTTTCTAACACTAAGGAGACAATGGTGAGCAATACGACAGCGAGCGCAGCCAGCAAGATATCTTGCATCATTGAGCCCAAGTCTAGAAGAAAGCCTGGTTCTTGCATTTTGAGTACCTCTGCTGTTTACTATTTAGCCACCTTATCGACTCAACAATTCATTAACAACCGATTTAATTCTCAATTTAAAGACACATCACGGTTTCAATTTGGTTAATTCAAAACTTATCGCTTTGCTCCCAGATCTTGCATCCTTCATTTTGATCGTTGATGAAGGCAGCTTTACAGCCGCAGCTAAAAAGCTCGATGTAACGCCTTCGGCCCTGAGCAAATTGATCACACGGCTTGAGTCAGCCTTGTCCGCCAAGCTGTTTGAGCGCACGACTCGAAAACTCGTCATCACGCCTACTGGGCAGCAGGTTTATGACCAAGCGATAGTGATGGTCAATGCCGCCCAACAAGCTTGGGAGCTATCCACCACTGATCACAAACAAGCCACAGGCTCTCTTACCATTGCAGCGCCAGAGGCCTTTCTCAACTCTGTTTTACAGCCTTTTGTGGTGCCTTTTTTAAAACAATACCCAGACATTCAGCTCAAGTTGCGTGTTGCTGATGGCGAGATTGATCTACTCAGAGACGGGATCGATGTTGCCTTCAAACTCACCGATAGACCCGATGAAAACTTAGTGCTTAAAGAGATCGGAAAAACTAACTTGGTCTTGTGTGCAAGCCCAGATTACATCGACCAACGTGGGATGCCATCCCACCCTACCGATTTACAACATCATGACTGCCTGTATTTGGCTGAAACAGAGCGAGACAACATCTGGGATTTTTTCAAAGACGACGAATTCCATTCGATGACGGTATCCGGCCGCTATGCAGTCAATCATTCACAGATGCGTCTCACTGGTGTGAAAAATGCGCTCGGTATTGGTATCTTTCATGATTTTGTTATCGCCGAAGCCATCGAAAAACAACAGGTTGTACCTGTACTTCCTGATTGGACGATCAAAAGTAATTACCATGGTGCCGTCGCCATGCAGTACCCGCAAACCAAATACATGCCCGCTCGTCTGCGTGTTTTTATCGATTATATTAGCCAAGTGTTAGGCGATAAACTCGCCAGCCATTAACGAGAAATCCTATGTTTAATAAAATTCATCACGTGGCGATCATTTGCTCTAACTACTCAGTTTCTAAGCAATTTTATACCCAAATCATGGGGTTCGACATCCTCGCGGAAAACTATCGCCAAGCGAGACATTCTTACAAACTCGATCTGGCCCTGCCAGATGGCTCGCAACTTGAATTGTTCAGCTTTCCCGACGCGCCAGAAAGGCCGAGTTTCCCAGAAGCACAAGGCCTTCGCCATCTCGCTTTTGAAGTCGGTAGCGTGGCAGAAGTCAAACAGTATCTGGAAAGCAAAGGAGTTGACGTTGAACCCGTGCGCATTGATGAATTCACAGGTAAAGCCTTTACTTTTTTCCAAGACCCAGACGGACTACCTCTCGAGATTTATCAAGCTTAGATGGATTGACGAGGTAGTCATTGTCGCTTGACGCTACGATGTGCTTGCTGATGAGACCAGATAAGTACCTTTTCAAGCAAGCAGCGCCGGACTCGCTTTTTGACGATCCGGCGAGGCTTAGGATCACTCATTCAATTTCTCCCGTTCCGCTTTAGACACTAGATCGCTATCTCTACGCGACGTTCTGCTCTCTAACACCACACAACCAACACCGCCGATTGCGTAGGCAAACAGATCCTTCCAATCAAACGTCGCCCCCAGAGCAACGTGTAATGGAGAAGAAGGCTCGATACCCAACCATTGTGCCATCTGAAAGTACTGACCAACCTCAACCAAGAAGGCCACTGCCACCACCAGTAATGCCAATACCTTAGGATCCATTCGAATCACAGACGCTATGGTGTGGTAAAGCCACACCACAACTAATACATCACCAAAGGTCGGCCTGATAAAACTATCGCGAACATAACCCGCAATAACAATCAGGAGCACAAGCATCATCAAACTCTTCCCAGCATAGTACGTCGAAAAACGGACACCAATACGTCTAGAAGCAGTATGATTGCAGCCCTGACTAATTTCGTTGGATTGAGTTTTATGCCTCTGTGCTGCTTGAGTGTTCATCGCTCGCTGCCTCCACTGATTTGTGACTACGTTGATACCAGTCGACATTTCTGGTGATCACCATAACGACGCTAAGAATCACAAAGCACAATAGTGTCCCCATCAGGAGCGCGTAACTTTCTGCCTCAAGTAACCCGAAGAGTAACCCGTATAGACACAATAGACTCGCTCCAAATACTGTACCCTGCTTGGTGTTGTCTAACATACCACCGACGTAGACACTCAAAAGACAGGTCGAAGCCAAGACAGAGATGACATAAGCCCAGTTAAACCCCGTATGCTCACTGAGTGAGATCAGTAATAGATAGAACAGCGCCAAAGCAAGACCAACAAAGCCGTATTGAACAGGGTGGACAGGGCGAGCCTGAAACAATTCGAGCAAAAAGAAACTGGCAAACACAAGCGTAATGACAAGCAATGAATAGTTAATGGCACGATGCGATTTGAGGTAATGATCAACCGGATCAATCAGTTCAACCCCCATTTGACGCTGCTCCAACTCATAACATGATGACTCTTCGTCCATGCAATTTTTAAACAGTTGTGAAACATTGGATGAAAAATTGTTGCTTGACCACTGCGCGCTGAATCCAGATTCAGATACTGAGGATGATATCGGTAGGAAATCCCCGATGAAGCTTGGATGCGGCCACTCAGAAGAGAGTTCAACGGTCGAGGTCGTTCCGATAGGCGTGACCTGGAGCTTGCCCATTCCCTGCAGCAAGAAATTAAGCTCGAAGTCGAGGGGTTGAGAAGGGTCTAAACGATCCAGTGTCAACGGAGTATGAAAGCCTTGCGACAGTCGCTTGATATCTGTTCCCGGCACAATATCAAGCGCCTCTCCTCCCAGATTCATCTGCTCCAGTTTCACTAGCCCACGGCTGTCTTGGACACCAACCACCATGGAAATGTTTTCGATTTGATACTGTGCAAGCTCGTTCAGAGCCGACAGATCAAACGACCCTTTGAGCACGCTTTGCGCTTTATATAGACGAGCTTTGTAGATACCACGATATTTTTCAAAGCTTTCCAAATGAGCAGACATATCAAAAGTAGTTGGCAAAATGTAAGCCTGACGCTCAACCTGGTAAGTTTTCTCTTCATGACGAACCGTTTCCGTGTAATCAATCGCGATAAACGGGCCGGTAATACGTTGTTCGCCACTGCTGCTGCGTGCAATCTCATCTCTCACTTCTTGCTGACGATACGATCGTTCAGAAACTAGGCCACTGACCATAGAAACCGGAATTTGCAGCAAAACAAACAAAAACAGCACAAAGCCAAACTTCATGCCGAGTGGGTTATTGAGGATTCTCTTCATTTTTCTTCTCCTTAGCTGATGGTTTAACGATAAAACAACCAGTTGGAGAATAGATGGAGTCTATATGGAGTTTTTATGGAGAAGGAAAGTGTAAGGTCACTTTGACGCCTTGATTAACATTCTCAATCAATAATGAACCGTTATGCAGTTTGACAACTTGCTCAACAAAATTTAGCCCGAGTCCGGTACTTTTCACACCATTTTGGCGTGCAAGCGAATAGAAACGTTCCGTGAGGCGAGGCATCGCGTAATCAGGAATCGCAGGCCCAGTATTGAAGATCGACACAGCAAGCTGTTCATCTGACTGAACGTAGTGCCAAACAATCGAGCCATTGCCATCAACAAAATCAAGGGCATTGTCCATAAGATTAAACAAGGCTTGCTGAAGCATAAAACCGTCACCGACCAGCACAATGTCACAGCTTGTCATCACTTCGCATGTCACGCCTTTGGCATTGAGCCGAACATAAGAAGCCGCGACGATTTCGTCCAACATAGTGTTGATATTGATCGACTCTTGCTTGTCTAAATGTGGTCGTTTCTCTAGTCTAGCCAGCTCCAGCAGCTTATCGACTAACGACTGCATGCGGTCACTTTCGCGCTCAATGTTCGCTGCAAATCGTGTCACTTTTTCCGCCGGTAAAGGCATTTGCAAAATTTCACTGGCGCCTTTAATCGCCGATAAGGGGCTTTTGAGTTCGTGAGTCAATGTTTGCACATACTCTTCAACATACTGCTTGCCATCGAGTTGATTGCGCATGTGTTCTAACGCATCACTCAAGGTACCGTATTCATAGAACACGCGAAATGTCGGCTTAGTAACTTTCTCACCCTGCCCCAATTTTACTGCGTAGTTTTCCAACTTGTTCAATGCTGAGTGGATGCGCCAAGCAAATAAAGCCCCTGCCAGCAATACCAAGCCACTCATCCAAACCATCCAGAACAACACATTGCGCTTCGAGAGGTCAATAAACGGCTGAACGGAACGATTGGACTTTGCCACCGTCACGCTGCCAATGATTTCGCCCTTGTGATAAATGGGAGCGGCAACGTGCATCACCGTTGATAGAGGATCATTAGGGTCTTCGGCCGTGCTTCGCGCACCATATTGGCCACGCAATGTCAGATACACATCGTTCCATTGCGAGTAATCTTCCCCGACATCTTGTTGCCATGAGTCTGCAATCACAATGCCACTTTTGTCCGTGATGTAAATACGATGGTTTATCGCTTTTTTACCTATTTCCCAGATACGCGCTTCAGGTTCTCTTAAACCATACGCGGCAAGAAGCTTCGAAAATCGACTGTATGAGATCTCGCCATTTGCTACGTCTTCTTCTGCCAGCACAGCCAAGAGATTCGCCATATCCACCAGCGTTTCTTCGGTGGTTTGGCGCACGGTCGGTTTCAGCTCCTGAATCACAGTAGAACTCACTGTGTAAGCTGTCATACCGACAAGAACGAAATACAAAAAGAACAGTCTTAATCCGAGTGGGATCTTAGGCCATGGCATGATTACTCACCCTTTTTGTCGTAGTAATAACCAAAACCACGCTTGGTGCATATTCGCTCAGCCATAGCGAAGGGTTTCAGCTTGTTGCGTATCGCTTTGATGTGGGAATCAATATTTCGCTCGTAAGACGCATGGGGAGCCATGTCAGCCGCAACCATTAACTGTTCACGATTTAATACACGGCAGGATACTGCGATAAGTTTGCTCAAGATCTTAAACTCCACCGCGGTTAAGCCCAGCGGCTCACCAGCAACGCGATAATCAAAGTTGTCTGCCTTGAGATCATCATCCATCGATTGTGGAGGAACAGGTTGAGTGATGACTGGGCGAGATTTGATACGAAGTTTGATTCGCGCCAGCATTTCCCTTGGGCTAAAAGGTTTAGTGACATAGTCATCGGCGCCAATTTCCAGCCCGACAACACGATCGATTTCATCATTTCTTGCCGTCAGGAAGATAATCGGCACATCAGAAAACTCGCGAATGGTTTTACACAGCTCAAAACCATTTCCATCAGGTAAGCCAACATCAAGCACCAGTAGCGCAGGCTCATTGCTTTCAATATACGCCAGCCCTTCACCCGCCGTTGAAAACCACATAGGCTGATAACCATCCATTTCGAGAACATGAATTAAATTCTCCGCAATGGCTAGTTCGTCTTCAATAATGACGATGGTTGTTTTATCGCTCAATATTTCGCTCCATGGGGTCAGTTTTGTTCCATAACAAATTCATGATTAGAGACCATCCTTGGTGTGGATCGCTCAAAAACCAAAAAAGCGCATCGGCCAAGTCACTTCGCCCATTTCAATCAAATCATAAATAGTGAAAAACACGGCGCAGATAACCGCCAGTTTCAGCAGACGATAAACGATCAACATAAAAACTTCCTTATGGATGAAAATAGCCGCGAGTACGGCTGATAAGACACCGAGAAATAGCAACCACGTTATACCTTTTACTGATTGAGATTTCGAGCACTAAACCGCGCAAATTTACTCTATGCCTGTGGCAACACTAGACCCCTTAATCTTGATATGCATCCCATTTAATACGCTCACTTAATAAAAATATGGTCGAGTTTGGCCATTTTAACCGCTTTTTAACCCTCGCATTCCTAGCATTCGGCCAATACTGCACACGAGGAAGAGACCAATGAGAAAACATGCTTGTCTACTGGCCCTGACCTTGGGGTTAACATCCCCAACCATGGCCATCCCTATCCCGGATGATCTGGACACGGAACTTCGTAAACTGATTGAACAACATAGCCTGACCGGAGAGCCAAATAAGGGCTTTGAAATACCCAGTGTCGATTCAAAAGAAGTCAAACTAGGCAAACTGTTGTTTTTCTCCAAAGCACTGAGCGGCAATAAAGACGTGGCTTGCGCCAGTTGTCATCACCCCTACCTTGGTGGAGGTGACGGATTATCACTCTCAGTGGGTACACTGGCTGAAAATGAAGATGTACTCGGCCCGGGCAGAAAAACGACCACGGGCCAGTTCTATGTAGCACGAAACACACCAACAATTTTCAATTCAGGATTGTACAAGCGCAGTTTATTTCGTGATGCTCGTGTTGAATTTGTTGACTGGCTAGACCCAAGCAAAGGGATCAGTACCCCTGACGTTGCATTTGGTGAAGCGGACCCAAATTCAGGCGACACTCTGTTGTCTGCTCAAGCTCGCTTTCCACCTGTTACCGCATCTGAGATGCGTGGTTTTGACTTTATGCAGGATGCATCCAATGAGGCCGTGAGAGCCCATCTAGCTGCAAGGATCGGCAATTATGGCGACGCTAAAGGCGAGTTATTTCAAAACCAGTGGTTGGAAAAATTCGCAGCCGTTTATGGCGACGACAAGTCACCGGAGAATCTGGTAACTTTTGCTAACATCACCCGTGCACTCTCTGCTTATCAGGAGTCGATGAACTTTACCGACAACGCCTGGAACCGATACGTAAAAGGCGATTCATCAGCACTGACGGCATCCCAAAAGCGTGGCGCATACCTGTATCTCTACATGCCACCCCCTCCATCTGACGGCGGAAACGAACCAGACTTTCTGCCCACACAATGTATTGGCTGCCACAACACAGACACCTTCAGTCAAACCAAGGATTCAAACTATCACCGCCTCGCCTTTCCACAAATTGGCCCCGGAACCGGAGAGCCGGGTATGGAAACCAATGACTTAGGTCGAGCCCATCGAAATGCAAGTGATGCAGACATCTATAGCTTTCGATCAGGCACGCTGTTAAACATTGAAGTAACAGGGCCATTCGGACACGCAGGAAGCTACGACACTCTCGAACAAGTCATTGAGCATTATGATGATTACCATCAGATACTTGACCAATACATTGACGAGATGGGCTGGTGCGAACAACCTCAGTTTAAAGATGTCGACCACTGCAACAGCTTGTTTCCAGATACCAGAGACAACACAGATAAAGCCGCCAAGATCATTGATGACGAAATTGCCGATGGCGCCCCAGTGTTGCAAAAACTCAACCTATCAGATCAATCGAAAGCCGATCTGGTTAACTTTATGAAAGCCCTCACCGACCCTTGTGTGAAAAGTGCGGAGTGTTTGCAAGCTTGGCTACCGCAGCCAGAAGAATCCGATCCTGACGGGCTTCAACTGCAAGCTATTAACTATCAAGGGGTTCCCCTTTATCTGCCCTCTAAGTGCTCGGAAGGTGACACCCTGCATTCTGGTGAAAAGCTGACCAAAGATCAGGGCGAGTGTATTTCTGGCTCAGTGGAGCATTTTTACTTTGATGTACAGAGTGATAACACCACCGTCTATCTGAGCAGCCGAGACGGTCAAGGCGATCTCAAGCTCTACTACCACCCTATGACTTGGGCATCTCAACAAAATGCGCTAGCGGAATCGGTCGGTGAAGGCACAGAACAAGTGTTGATCATCACACTAAATCAAGGACGTCACTATGTGAGCGCAATCTCACAACAAGGGTATCAAGGCGTTTCTATCGCTGTGGGTGAACGCCCTGCCAATAAAGAGCCTGGTGAGCATCCAAAAGCTATCTCAGACCAATGTTTGCACTCTGCTCCTGTGTCATTTGGCGAATTACAGAGCGGCACTCCTATCTGTACGGCACAAGGCGAAAATTCCTATTTTATCAAGATCACTGAGCCTAACAGCACTCTGGAAGTCAGAACTAGGCACGGTTCAGGCAACACCGATTTGTACGTTAGCCCTTATTGGCCAAGTACAAACCAGTTTGAATTTTCATCTCGACGCCCCGACAGCAATGAGTACCTGAGGATAGATTCACCCATGCCCGGCTGGTATTTCATTCTTGCAGCTGGCGATGGGCTCAATCAAGGCACGTCACTGCAAGTGGATGTCTCAACACAAAAATAAAGCAATATCTCAATCGAGGTAATTACAGCCAAGCCAATAAAGGGCTTGGCTTTCACCCATTTATTATTCTTACATTTGGACACGCATGATTAACACAATACTGGTTGAAGACGATGCTGGCTTAGCAGGCAACATCATTGATTTTCTTGAACTTGAAAACATCGCATGTGATTACGCCAGTACTGGCGACACGGCACTCAATCTGATCGAAAAAAACCACTATCAAGTCATTATACTGGACATCAACCTTCCTCGGCTTGATGGCTTTAGCGTATGTGAACAACTTCGCTCGCAAGGGGTCGCGGTTCCGGTCATCATGTTAACCGCCCGAAGCCAACTCGAAGACAAACTGAAAGGTTTCAAGGTTGGAACTGACGACTACCTTGTCAAACCCTTTGCCATGGCAGAATTGGTTGCAAGAACAAAAGCCCTAGCAAACAGAAAAAGTGGTCAACTGACCCGATTCAAAGCAGGGAACATCCTATTTGATGCCCAAGAAAATCAGACCTATATCGACAACCAGCCTGTCAAACTGCTGCCGACCAGCCTGATTATCTTGGAACAACTGATGCGCGCTTATCCGCACCCGATTTCGCGTCAATCTCTGAATCTCGCCATCTGGGAAGATCGATTGCCGAACAGTAACGCCCTTAAAGTCCACATCCATTATCTACGTAAAGCATTGATTCAACATCAGAGCAACGTCTGCGTAGTATCGGTAAGCAAGCATGGATTTAAGTTGCAGGACAGCGATAGTGACCACCAATGAAATTTAAAATATCGAGCTTAAAACACTATATGATCGCCATGCTTCTTACCGCCGCTTTGATTCTCGTGACCCTGATGTCTACGCTATGGTTGCTGCACTTTTTTAATAGTCACGACAATATGATAAAAGGAGCTCTACTTGATATCGCTTATCAAAGCGGAGAGGAAAATACTGAGTCAAATCCACGTTTCGTCAAGGCGACAACATGGCATCACTTGCCGATTGAAATTCGCCGTCACTTTAATCGTGAGCAACTGGCTCCAAACCAACTTCATCATAAGTCCGATCGCAGCAACCCATTCTCTAGGCCTACTGAGTCCCTGTATCTGATGCCCATAACCAAGCCTGATGGCAAGTTGCACTATGTTGCTCATCATTTCAAAGAGCCGCCTAATGCCCCCGACGCAAACTGGTTCGAAACTCCCGAAATTCAGGCGATTCTTTTCGGGATATTCGCATTAAGCTTGTTCCTGTTGATGTTGTTTATATTTATGTACTCAGCCGCTAAGCCGATCCAAGACCTTTATCAGTGGGCGCGACAACTTAATGCCAACAATATGAGCAGTACACCACCAAACTTCCAATATAAAGAATTAAATACGCTTGCCATGATTATTCTCGATAGCCTGCGTAAAAACCAAGCCTCACTCCAACGTGAACAGGAGTTTGTCCGCTACGCCAGCCATGAACTACGCACTCCTATTGCCGTGATTCTTAGCAGCGTAGAGCTGATGGATAAGGTCGAAAACAAATGGCAAGCAAAAAGCCACAGCGCAAAACAACGCATCAAAGACGCCAGCCTCTGCATGGCTGAACTCTGCGACACATTATTATGGCTGAACAAGGCAGAACGCTCTCAGCTTACCACTCAATCTGTTGCATTCTCGTCACTATTGCACTCCGAAGTAGACAATCTCAGCTATCTCATCCAAGCCAAAAACATTGAGGTGCAAATCCACACCGACAGTTATCAAACAAGCCTGCCCTACGCGGCCATTAAGATGATAGTGGCCAACCTATTGCGCAATGCCGTCCAGCACACCCATGAAGGTGTGATCACGATTATTCAGCGACAAGAAAATATTCAGATCATTAACAAAGAGAACTCTAGCAATCATGATAACGGCCCGGACAACTCGGGGTTTGGGCTCGGCCTGATGTTAGTTAAACGCTTGTGTCGACAGCTAGGATGGGATTTCAGATTTGAAAAGACGCACGACCTATGCCGTGCATCTTTATTGATTGCGCAGCCAAACCTTAGGTTGACTAAAGGTTCAGATGACGCTCTTTGCGAGCAAAACGCGCCTTAAACCAGGTTTTAGGCGCTTTCGTCAACAAAATGCCACACAGCAAAGGCAGCATCAGAGCCAATGACTGGTGAGACAGCATCTCACCATTGATAAACGCGGAAATAAACAGCGCAACCACTGGGAAAATCAGAAAGCAGATTGACGCCTGAAACGGTGTCGATACCTGTCCGAGCTTAAAGTACGCCACAATACCGCCAACACTGGCGACGAAACCGAGGTAAACCACCGCAGAGAGCGAGTCCCAGGTAAATGAGCCAACATCGACTCGCTCTCCGATAGACGAAACCAAAAATAACAGTATAGATGCCACCAAACAGGGTAACGCGTTATAGGTTAGCACCTGTATGTCCTTGCAATGTTTTTGCACAAGCACATACATCACCGCGTGAATCGCCACAGCCAACCCCAGAGCTGCCGTGCCGATCAGGTAGTCAGAACCGCCCATCTGCATTTCATTACCTAATATGAGACATAGGCTTATCACTGCCGTGATAAGGCCACATACCTGATGTTTGGCAAGTCGTAACCCAAGGAACAACCCAGACATTAACATCACAGCCACAGGCATGTTGGCAAAGATGATCGAAGCCAGACCGGAAGAAATGTATTGCTCACCATAAATCATTAAAGTGAAGGGAATGGCAAAGTACATCAGCGCGACAATGATCACCCACTGCCCTTTCCCTTTCGGAAAGCGTAATGGTTGCCCAAAAACTTTCGCCAGCAAAGCCAAAAGCGGAGCCGCAAGTAGAAAACGCAATGCGGTAGCAAATATCGGCGGAATAGAATGCAACGCCACTTCCATAGCAAACCAAGTGGTTCCCCATATTAAGCAAACAGAAACAAAAAGCACAAAAGTAAGAGACTTCGAATTCATGGTGATTACTACTCATTAAATCATTGTGGTAAATCATCGGCTTGTAGAGCATCAATGACGTAGCACAGTATACGGAGTTCACCAGAGAATTTTTTTGCCTTTAAACCTATCAATAATCAATTTTGGAGAAATTATTTTCTCAAATAAGCCATTTATAGAAAAATAACATCATCAAAACCTCTCAACTCAATGTCATTATTTTCTTTGCGGTTATTGATTATTTCCTTTAATTTTATGTTGAGCCAAACACATCAATACCAGTGATAGATAGGCAAGAAAACCGGCGTGGAAGGTGGTGCAAACTGCGATATCAACCTTGCCCGCTCAGATCACAACAGCCATAGACTTTCCAACCTTCCCTACTTCATAGCCAAATAACAAGGCCTGAACGACGTTCAACGTAAAGTTGGCGGAAGTGAGTAAGACACCTTAAAATACCACTGACCTTTGTTCCTGTTGTGAGTAACCTCAAAGTCGCTGATGAGTTTAGTACTGGACGATATTTGATGGCGTCAAGTTAGCTAGCATTGATCGCAACCTAGCCCCAGCGAGTGTATTCTGGGCCCCATTGCAAAACCAGCGCTTAAAACGACTAAAGTAGTGGTTACGGTAGTAAGACATTCCGATGAAGTTGTTGATTTACTTACTGCGAGCTCGAAAATGCAGGAAACTAATCTAATACTTCAGACAAAAATTCTGAAGGTACGTATTAATGATTGAAAAAGAAATATACGAGTTGACGAGAGATGATCTCAAACAATACCCTATTTGGTATTTCCCAATGGACGATACTGTAGATGATGAGTTAACTATTCGACCATTTGCAGGCGACTGCCAAACAAATGATTATCAAGTTATTGCTCGTACAGTTTTTTTTTACAAATGATGGCTCAGAATACATGGGTTATATCTATTGGAACAATCCAAATAATGTTGAAGATGTTAAACCGGTTGTGTTTGTAAATAATGAAGACTGTGTAACATTTTGGAATGGGATAGTCGAAGCTAACTGGAGTGATTATGGCGAGGAGCAGAAAGAACTGCGAAGCAAACTCCCACTAAAATACTCTTCAGAAACCGTTCAAGGTCTTGAGTCTTTGTCTGGTAAATTAGAGGGTCTCTATTATTTTAAAGATGAAAATATAGCGTTCAAACCTTAAATCTAAGTTAGATTTATCAGTGCGTTACCTTAGGCCAGAAGTGAATCCAAGGCTCAAAATAGATAATATCAAGAAAAGAATGGCCTGTCGTGTGTGTGGTTTAATACAGTTGGATCCACCATGGGGTGAAGATGGAAAGTCACCCAATTATGATATCTGTTCTTGTTGCGGGGTTGAGTTCGGCTATGAAGATTCTACGGTAAAGGGCGTTGCTACTTATCGAAAAAATTGGCTAGAAGGCGGTTCAAACTGGGAAAATGGCGCAGAAAAACATGCTGATTGGAGTGTAGATGAGCAGTTGAAAAACATACCACTCGATTTTAGTTGATGATGCCGCGTTGTATCTGTTCCGTGATTCAGAGCAGATTATCATTGTGACGCAGTTCGATGCCACAAAATTAAAAAATTAAGAACAGGTACCAAGTTGCATTTTCATTGTCGAGCTGCGAGTTGTTACGCCGATGGACGTTTTATCAGATTCAAAGGAGTGCAGTAATTATGAGTACTTTGCATTACGTTAAAGCTAGCGATGTCGATTGCAATTTCTGTTTTCTAGAAGTGTCTCGAAAAAAGAATGAAAGCCCTTTTATGGATGTCAGAATATCTGATGACAGACAGCTATCGTTTCATATATATAGAAGCCAATCAGATATGTCGGTTTCGCCCGAAGAATGGATAGAAATTCATGAAAAAGCTCTATCTTTCTATAAGTCAGAATTAGAAAATCAAGATACTTTTGAAAGCTGGGGCAAGTAGTTGCAACCCCAACAAAGTCCCAACCAAATGGCTGGGGCTATGACACTTATTGCCCATATAATAGCTCATCG
Source organism: Vibrio sp. T11.5 (assembly GCF_027587155.1). NCBI lineage: Bacteria > Pseudomonadati > Pseudomonadota > Gammaproteobacteria > Vibrionales > Vibrionaceae > Vibrio > Vibrio sp. T11.5. The sequence continues at coordinate 7,098 of NZ_JAPPTP010000038.1, read as the reverse complement.
ACTGAACTGTGTAAGATCTCAGCTAACGACACTAGTGCAAGGCGCGAGCATACTTTGATTGATTTTTAACCCAAAGAATGTTTGTGATCTGTAATCGTTGAATTAAGAACAGGCACCGATTTGAAATTTCGAATTTCTGTAGGAGAAAATGGTAAAATATGAACAGAATTTCCTGTGAAATAAATTTCAAAATAGTCGAAATACCGAAAGAGCCTGTGACGAAAATGGGCCTAACGCGAGTTGATGGTAGTTTACATATATCAAGTAAAGGGAGAGTGATTTTCAGTGAAGACAGCACATGCTTAGCTGAATTTGCAGCAAAATTGTCTAACTGGTTAAATAATGGCTATCCACATTATCCATTTTTATATGAGTCAATGGACTATGAAGATCCTTATATCATTAGAGCTGAAGTAATTGATAGCGATATTATTTTATCTTCTCCTTGGATGGTAGAAGGCATCAGTTCTCCCCTAACTTTTAATCTGAATGATTTTATAAATGCAGCAAGGTTTTTTTTGGTTAATTTTGAGGAAGAATTGCCTAATATACGTTCTATTTATAAATACTCTCAAAGCCCTTCGGTGCTTTATCTTTACCCAAAGGTCATTAATAAATCAGATGTCCCAAGAGGAGCATACTAGATGCAGCTAACGCTGACAGAGTGTTGCTTCCCGTGGGAAATAATGGATATGCGGTATATCAAGTTGCAAAAAATGGTACCGCTAAACTGAAAACAACACTAATTAAAAGAGATGAGTAAAAATGAGTAACGCGCCTATTCAAATAAAAGTTAGTGATGATGATGACGAAGTGGCTTATTTATATTTGCCCGCTCATCCGAAGAAATCAGTTCCTGGAATCGTAAAAAAGCAGCTGAGGCTTGCTGATGTAATTGAAAATTATAAAGGCCCAGACATTTATCTAGATTTTGATCAAGATAATGAGTTAATAGGAATTGAAGTCACTTAACATACCAAAGGTCCGCTAGAGGCTTCAATGTAGTTTAGATAAGTACCGGTTAGCCGATACTTCTGATGAGAGACAATCCGTCGATGTCGATTACCGAGTGATATGATTCTGTGGCTAATTGGTAAAAGTAAATTAAAGACAGACACCGCTTTACAGACATTCTATAGAGATGCTGATGCATTCCGAGCAGCAATTGAATTTGCAAAGGGCTTTGATATGAGAAAAATCAATAGGCTGGAAGCGATAAAAGAGATATGCGGCAACAAATTATCTAGCCTTAACTTTAATGAGCGAGAGTCCATTATCCTAGATTGGTGGGGAATGGATGGGGATGATATTGAATTTTCTAAACTGTCTGAGCAGTTAAAATGTCAGATATTAGAAAATGATGAGCCGCCAGAGGATTGCGAGAACCACAAGTATGATGAGCTTATACTCATCGCGTTGTTGTCTGAATACAAGGGTGTGAAAAATATTTTCATTGCTGAATCGATGGTTACGATGGGTCTTGGAACTTATCACGTAGAAGGTGAAGTAGAGAAGCTGGAAGCCTGCCCATGTTGCAACTACAGAACACTAGCATCCAGAGTAGACTATGACATTTGTGGATTATGTAACTGGGAAGATAATGGCGTTAATGATGATGAGAAATATAGTGGGCCTAATCATATGACACTGGGGGAAGCCCGTGAGAATTTCTTGAGGGACATAGAGCAGTTACCAACAAATAAATGGGTCAAGGCTTAATTTTTAAGCCTTACATTTAATGTTACAAAGGGAGTAGCTCGTGTTCCTGGGCGAGTTCAATCAAGAAGTAACCTCTAATATTAAATTAAGTAAATTAAGGACAGGCACTAAATTGCACTTCGGTAGCAAGACATTCCAATGAAGCCGCTGATTTACTCACTGCGAGCTCGAAAGTCCATGATGCCACTAAAGCGACAGATGCAGCGCTGGGTGGTGTTACAAAGAGAGTAACTACTCAATTTGAAAAGAAAATCGAGAAGCAAATGGGAAAGCGAGGTTGGGATAAAGACAGCGTTAACAGTACGATTGAGAGCCCACATAAAACTGTTTCGACAAGAGATACACGATGGAACAGTGATGGGACTCGTCGCGATGAGCCCGCTACAGCTTATATCCGTGAGGATGGGCACTATGTTGTGCGTAATGATAATGACGGTACGATTGTCCAGATTTCAAATCTAAACAAAGCGGACTGGAGATCTCCTTTTGAGTGACATGAATATGATGGAAGTTGACTTATTAAAATCATTTAATGATAAAGGTGTTTTTTGCGATGGTGAATTCATTGTGTATAAGGCGCATTGTGCAGCATTTTTGCAGGTTAGCAAATCTGCCGGCTTTGCGGTTATAGGTATTGAGGGTTTCTATTTACTAAAAGATGGAAGCGTGAAACCCAATCTAGACGAGATTGCAGACTTTTCTGATATCAAAAATGGGGATAGGCTCGGCGAGTACATTGAAGCCTGTTTTGAGGCTGCCAATCGTTTCGTAGTACATATGAACTCTAATGGAAAAAGCGATGGTTATTGTTTTACATTGACGCACTCGTGAAGTTAACGATTTCTGTAAAGTTTTAATGTTACAAAGAGACTAGGAAACTTTGCTGATGAGTCGAAACTTGTAAGCCATTTTGAAAAGTATGGAGCTGAATTTGGTGCTAAGAATGCGGACGAGTACTTATCTATGGCTAGAAACGTTATGCAAGATGGAACTAAAGTGCAGTACGCCTATAAAGGTGAAACTAGAACAGGGTTTGTTCAACTAATGGGTACCAATAGAAAAGGCCAGGCTAAATTTTCTTTCGTAGGTACGAATGGACAAGGACAAATAACAACGCTACACACCAAGAGTGGTAAAGATTTCTGGAAAACTCTAAATGGTAATGCGAAAGACAAAGTTATAAGACCCGTTGAATAATGATTACATATAACGCAAAAGTTCTTGGATTAAATCCAGATATTGAAGAAGAAGTTACGCTTGAAGTTAATGGTGTCGAGTTAACCTGTTTTGCAGGAGTTTGCCCCTATGAATTAACTATTGGGCAAGAGTATCCCGTCACATTTGACATGCTGGATTTTGAATTGTCAGAACAGGAAGACGTAGAAGAAACCAGCTTGACAAGAGTCGGTAATACCTATGCATACGAGTTAAGAGGTAGGCTAAACGGCAATGCCATAGACGCAGGTATTAAGGTTAGTGATGAGTTTTTAGAGTCTGACTATGCTTATCTGGATGGGAAATTTATATGTCTCAATGCAGAGAGACTGGACGTAGAATTTCTAGATAAATAAACCAAAGCCCTTCGGGGCTTTTTCTTTGCCCACAAATCATTAATAAAACGGATATTTATTAGGAATGAATTAAGGACAGGCACTAAATTGCAGCTCAATCGGATGACAAAAGCTTTGCTTTGGCTCGGCGCTAGCAGGTTGTTGCTATGACTGTAAATTGTAATTGGTGGTCCTCTGGTTCTGGAAGGCCACCACTATGGCCAGAGCAAATGAGCATTCTTGCTAAGCTGAATTTGGAATGTACATTTGATATATACTGCTTCGAATAACAAAGCCCGCAATCGCGGGCTTTTTAATATAAATGAAGAACAGGCACCGATTTGCAGTAGTCTAATAAGACAGGTACCAAATTGTTTCACCGCTAGCCAATTCGGTCAAAGACATCCTGAAAAGCGTTGGTATGGCTGGCGCCGACCATCTAATTTATGATCGGGATTTTTCAGATGCCTTCCTAGTCTCCTTCTTGCAGACTACTTCCAACGGCTATATTAACGAGTACATGCAAGGCTTCAATGCTCTTGCTCAGAGCTTTGTTTCTGGCGTCGTGGGAGGTATGATTACCAGTGAGATTTACGGTGGAGAATTTTCCGCAAACTTTGCCCACGGTTTTATTGGCTCTTACATCGATTATACTCAAAATGCGTTGGGGGGTATTCTTGACACCGACTTTACTTTAATCGAAGCACTAGAGCTGACAATGGACTATGTGCCCGTTGTGAGTAACCTTAAAGCCGCGTATGAGTTTAGTACTGGTGAGACGATATTTGGTGGCATCGAGTTAGAGCCTCTTGATCGTAATCTAGCCGCAGCGAGTATATTTTTGGGCCCCGTTGCAAAAGCAGCGGTTAAAACGACTAAAGTAGCGGTTACGGTAGCAAGACATTCCGATGAAGCCGTTGATTTACTTACTGCGAGCTCGAAAGTCCATGATGCGACTAAAGCGACAGATGCAGCGCTGGGTGGTGTTACAAACAGTGGAGCAAGATTCTTAGCTGACAAGGATGGGCGCATACTGGATATGGATATCTTCAAAGGACTGAAGGATTCAGGGCAAATATTAAAGGTTTCTAGAAGTGGTAAAGGTAGACCTGTAACCGGAGACCCTAATACTTTTGCTCGTACGCAAGGTGGCCATGTTGTCGTTTTTGGTGCAGATGGTCGCCGCACCATGGACATATCTTCTGAGAGAATTAAGTTTACCGAGTGGCATAAAGGTAAAGGTGGTCAGCTATTCCCGAGGGAAGGAAATACAACTAAGTTCGATGGGCCTGTGCCTCAGCAAATTTTGGATCAATTTGGTCTATAGGTGAAGAAATGAAAACAATAAGTGGTTTGGTCGAGCCTAGCATTTTATCTAGGTTCCCTTCAGGATTTCCTGAAAAAATTGGTTACACCGGCTACGTGTCGAATTGTGTGGGTTTAGAAGGCGTGTTGGCTTGCGCAGCTCTTTTCTCACCTGAATTTGTTGAGTATGACGGTGCAATATTTTTAAATAGTAATATTGAAAATAATGTACGTAATATTTCTACTCGCTTCGGTTCAAGCAAAAAGGAAGTTGAGCAATATAATAATTTAGTTTGTCTTTCAGAATTCTTTCTACTGGCAGAAGATGAGGCGTGTGAAGATGATGAATTGATGAAAACGTTTGCTGAGACTTTAATTTATTATTGGAAAGCCCGTTTGGAGTTTGTTTACCCAGATAAGAGCTTTGAATTCCTGTTAGAGGAAAAGCTGTTTGATGAAGATGGTTTGTGTCTTACTTTCTTCGAAATATAGTGTCAAAAAGCCCGCATTCGCGGGCTTTTCAATGTGCGGCTTGCTGAAGCATAGTATCCTGCATCTCCATCACAAACTGCTGCTTCGCTCTTGGTAGCTTCCTAACATGTTCGATCTGCTATTTAGGAAATTGAGAGCATAAATGAAGAACAGGCACCGATTTGCAAGGACTCTAAGTATTGCCTAGAAATATAGAATAACTCCACCATATCAACAGTAAAAATATAGCATTCAAATCTCAATCGCTAATAGCAGTCGTCATTTTTGTTATAACTGATTGAATAAAAGGGAAATAAGACGTTATAATCCCTCCCCTTTCTGGCTAGCGATAAGAGAAAAAATCATAAAGCAGGTCAAAATCGGCTTTTCGCCTATTTCTCAGCCCCAAATCACCTTCCATTTCACCAATCTTCTTGTTAGATCGCCTAAACCACTAGTTTTATTAACCTTTTTCAATTGGTTAAATTGTAATCAATAAATTAAACCGTACAATCGTTAGTATCATTTACGCGTTGAAGGAGGTCTCAGTTGACTCGCATTATTGATATGCACCAACTCACTGTCAGCCATATTGACCAAATCGTTCACCCGTCGAGACTGGAATACTATGACAGGCGTCATCGTAGGATAGACAAGCACCGTGACGTACTACTGGCTGATAATTTGCGCTGGGGAGATGGTGTGCTCGACGCTTTTGGTAATATAAAGATTGACCTCCCTTCAACGCTAGAAATTAAGCTCAAAAGCCTTGTTGGGATTCCTCTATACGTGGGATTGACATCAAAACCCTTGCGCCGCTTGGAGGAACTTGAGGGCAGCCCCCCGCCGCCACCGCCTTTTATGTCTGTTCTAGATTACGAAAAGAAATATGGCCCCGTAAAATATGGGCAGTATCCAGACAAGAGTAAATCTAGGGTTTATTCCGAAAGCACCCGTAAAGCGCTATCCGGCCCAACGCTGGAAGACATCGCCGCTGACCCCAGCTTACAAGGCATTCAACCGGTTAATATTGACCCAGTTTCCATGGCAGTTGAAGGCATTGTAGATATGTTGGATGCTGGAAAAAGCTTTACTAATAACCCAACCTTAGGCGGTGTGGCGTCCATCGCAGTATCAGCGGTCCCCGGCAGATATGCAGAGAAAATCGTCGATGAGCTGCCACTGAAAAAACTCGATAACGCGATGGCGAAATCGCTGCGCACCATGAAGCGATTTAAAGTCCCTTGCTTTAAGCCAGGACCAGAGATTAAAAAGAGTTTCAAAGGAAGAGAGCGCGAATTGGAAAGCCATTTCGCTCGTCAATTGAAACATCAGGAAGCGGGCCTCAATGATCTAACGGTCGGCGAGTATATTGAAAACCGTAACCGCTACGAAAAAATGAGGCGTGCGAAAACAGGTATGGCTCAGGAAGATTTCCGATATCAGTTTTCTCGCAGATTGAATAGCTCGTTATTAACAAGCTATAAGTTGCAAATGACTCCAATAGAAGCAGAAACAAGAGCAATCACACGAACAAAAGAAATCATGAATAATCTAGCCGCCTTACATGACCCTGATATGATAGCTGGCGGTAAAGATAAGGTGAATCGAATGGGCAACAAAGAAGTAAATGCCTCAATAGGCTCGCAATGGCGCCATAAATCACGCCTAACTCAGATGGATGAACAAGCACAACGCGCTTTGGAAAGATTAGGGCCAGAGACCAAAATGAATGTCTCACTGGAGCGCTGCCCATTAAGCGGAAGTAGATAAGATGAATGATGAATACTTAGAGTTTTTCCTGTCAAAATTTGGTAGCCCGACAGAAGTTGTCGTCGCCACCTCAGAGCAAATAGAGAGCTATCGTGGGGTCTTACCCGATAGATTGCTGGAATATTGGCAACAGATGGGTTTTTCGGGGTTTCAAGATGGCCTTTTTTGGATTACTAATCCCGCTGAGTTTGAAGGTGTGCTTGAGTCCTTCCTCAAGGGCACAGAGTTTGCCAATTATGACAACTACCATGTGATCGCGCGCAATTGCTATGGTCAACTA
>NZ_JAPPTP010000037.1:0-25018 GCF_027587155.1 Vibrio sp. T11.5 | reverse complement strand
GAGAGCTGGAGAGCTGGAGAGCTGGAGAGCTGGAGAGCTGGAGAGCTGGAGAGCTGGAGAAATTTTCGAGGGTTGGCATTTTGTGTCAACCCTTTTTTTATTTCAAAGGTTAGCTTGTCATCCTCAAGAGTGAGGTACGAACGAGTTGGGGATCTCTTCAAGCTAGTCGCTGACTTATTGAGATTCCCTACTCCTTCCTGCGTCAGTCTAGGGAATGACGAAATATCACCTTGCTCTTGTCCCTAGTAGGGCGAAGCCCGCTCCCGCTTTCCAAAAGCGAAGCGCTCCCGTTATCCATAAGAGCGTTCCATAGGACGCAGTCCGTTCCAGACAACAAAAAGAGGAGCCGTTAGGCTCCTCTTATAATTCACTTAGCGTCTCAGCTTATACTGTACCGAAGATCTTATCGCCAGCATCACCAAGACCAGGAACGATGTAGCCTTTGTCATTTAGCTTCTCATCGATAGCTGCAGTAAACAGTTCAACATCTGGGTGCGCTTTTTCTAGCGCTTCAATACCTTCTGGAGCAGCAACAAGCACAAGAACCTTGATAGACTTACAGCCTTTCTCTTTCAGCAAATCGATCGTAGCGATCATCGAACCACCAGTCGCTAGCATTGGGTCAACAACCAGAGCAATACGCTCATCCATATTTGAAGCAAGCTTGTTAAAATATGGTACTGGCTCTAGTGTTTCTTCATCGCGGTAGATACCAACAACACTGATACGTGCGCTTGGCATATGCTCAAGAACACCATCCATCATGCCAAGACCTGCACGCAGGATTGGCACAACCGTTACTTTCTTGCCTTTAATCTGGTCTACTTCTACTGGACCATTCCAACCTTCAATGGTTACTTTCTCAGTTTCAAAGTCTGCAGTGGCTTCGTAAGTCAGTAGGCTACCAACTTCAGTTGCTAGCTCACGAAAGCGCTTAGTGCTGATCTCACCTTCTCTCATTAGACCAAGTTTATGTTTAACAAGAGGGTGTTTTACTTCAACAACTTTCATTTCCATCTCCGGATACATAGGTGATTTTTAAACAAACCTTCGGATTATAAACGATTTCGTTCTCAATTTCTTGCGCTAGGACAAAAGAAAAAACTCGCGCAAACGTTTGCTATATTGCTTTGTCCGCTGTTAGAATAGCGCCGATTTCATATCCAACTTTCAAACTGAGGACTTGCTTGTGAGTGCTGATAACACTTCTCTTAGCTATAAAGACGCTGGCGTAGATATCGATGCTGGTAACGCACTTGTAGACCGAATCAAAGGTGCAGTTAAACGCACTCGTCGCCCTGAAGTAATGGGGGGGATTGGTGGTTTTGGTGCTCTGTGTGAGCTACCAACAAAATACAAGCAGCCAGTACTTGTCTCGGGTACTGACGGTGTTGGGACAAAACTGCGTCTTGCGCTGGATATGAACAAACATGACACCATCGGCATAGATCTTGTCGCAATGTGCGTTAATGACCTGATAGTTCAAGGTGCTGAGCCGCTATTCTTCCTAGACTATTACGCAACAGGCAAACTGGATGTAGACACTGCTGCCGATGTCGTTACTGGTATTGCAGATGGTTGTATTCAAGCTGGCTGTGCCCTAATTGGCGGTGAAACCGCTGAAATGCCGGGCATGTACGAAGGCGAAGATTATGACGTCGCTGGATTTTGTGTCGGTGTGGTTGAGAAAGAAGACGTTATCGACGGCAGCAAAGTCGCGGCAGGTGACGCACTTATTGCAGTTGGTTCAAGTGGTCCTCACTCAAACGGCTACTCACTGATTCGTAAGATCCTAGAAGTATCAGGCGCGGACAAAAACGAAGAATTAGCGGGTCGTACCATTGGCGAGCACTTACTAGAGCCAACAAAAATTTACATTAAGTCTGCGCTTAAAATGATTGAAGCGCACGACATCCATGCTATTTCCCACATTACTGGCGGTGGTTTCTGGGAAAACATTCCTCGCGTACTGCCTGAAGGCACCAAAGCCGTTATCGATGGCAATAGCTGGCAATGGCCAGTGATCTTCAACTGGCTGCAAGAAAAAGGCAATGTGACAACTCATGAAATGTACCGCACATTCAACTGTGGTGTTGGTCTAGTGATTGCGCTGCCAAAAGAACAAGCAAACGCTGCAGTAGCATTGCTTGAAGCAGAAGGCGAGAAAGCATGGGTTATTGGTGAAATCGCCGATGCCAATGCGGATGAAGAACAAGTAGAGATCAAATAAATTATGAAGAGTATTGTTGTTTTAGTTTCAGGAAATGGTTCGAACTTACAGGCGATTATTGATGCTTGTGAAACCAAGATCAGTACTGGCCGAGTGACCGCTGTTTTTTCAAACAAAGCAACAGCTTATGGTTTAGAGCGAGCTAAGAAAGCGGGCGCAGCCGCACACTCTTTGGACCCAAAGTCATTCGATACCCGCGACGCGTTTGATCATGAATTGATGAAGCAGATTGATGAATACAAGCCAGATGTGATTGTACTCGCGGGTTACATGCGAATCTTAAGTGGTGAATTCGTTCGCCACTACAGAGGTCGAATGATCAATATCCACCCTTCTCTACTACCAAAATACCCAGGTCTGAACACCTACCAGCGAGCCATTCATGCTGGAGATGAAGAACACGGCACCAGTGTTCACTTTGTTACTGAACAGCTGGATGGTGGCCCGGTAATCCTACAAGCTAAAGTGCCTATCTTCGACGAAGACACAGTTGAGACGTTAACCGAACGTGTTCAGACGCAAGAACATAAAATTTATCCTCTGGTCGTACAGTGGCTAGTTGAAGAACGCCTGATCATGAAGGATGAAAAAGAAGCCTATCTCGATGGTAAGCTGCTTGGAATCCACGGTCACGCAGAAGACTAATACGCTACTAAACCCGATCAAATACAAAGACGAGCTCATGCTCGTCTTTTTTCTTTACGACTGTTAATCCTCTATTCATCTTCGCTACCTTATCCTGACAAAAATGACGGAGGTAACGTATGGATCTTAAAAGCCTACTCAATCAAGCCCTTAGCTCAGACATTGTCCAAAAAGGGCAACAGCAGCTTAAGCAGCAATCCAATTCAAACACTCTAAAGTCTTTAGGCGCAGGAGCCGTGGGTGGTGGCTTAGTGAGCCTATTAATGGGTTCGAAGAAGAGCAAAAAGATGGGTAAAAAAGTCGGCAAAAACGCGCTAAAGATTGGTGGCGTCGCTGCGCTTGGCGCATTGGCTTACAAAGTCTACAACGACTATCAAGCTAAGCAGCCTACAGCATCTCCACAAGAAACCTTTAATTCAAATGACAATATCCATGACGAGTTAATAATCAAAGCGATGATTGCCGCTGCAAAAGCAGATGGTCATGTCGATGCAGAAGAAATGCAGCGCATAGAGTCCACACTGAAAGAAGCAGGTGCGGATACTGGGTTACAAACCATGCTACACAATGAGCTTAACAAACCTCTCGATCCAAGCGAAATTGCTCGGCTCGCTAAGTCACCACAACAAGCTTCAGAGATTTATCTCGCATCTCTAATTGTTGTCGATGAACAAAATTTCATGGAGAAAGCCTATTTGCAGGAGTTAGCCAAGCAGTTACAACTTGCCCCAGAAGTAACTTTCCAGCTTGAACAACAACTGCAAAACTAAGCCAAAGCGAATAAAGATCCAGCAGCTCAGCCCAGAGTTTGAGCCAGAACAAACCGCTGCTTTGAGTTTCATTGGCAGCCTGTGTATATTTGAGAGCAGTTCTCATTTAATTATTAGGTTAACAATATGAAAGTATATGATTGCTGCGACTTGGTCCGCGAACTCTACGCGCAAATCGGCAGTGGCGACCAAGCCTATGTACCTAAAGCGATTGCTTGTTCACTACGAGCGTTAAACGATATTGCAGCGGATACTAGTCTATCGCAACATGTAAGAGACAAAGCGGCGTTTGCAGCAGCGAATCTGCTGATTTCAGATTTCGAGGATAAATAATGAACTTGGTGAACTTTGAGACGATGGATCCAATAATGCTAATGAGCATTGTCAACATGAAGCTACGCGATGACTTCGGCGGTGACTTAGACAAGCTTGTTGCTTTCTTTGACATAGATAAATCAGCGCTAGAAACCAAGTTAGCCTCTGCTGGTTTTGATTTCTTACCTGAAGCTGGTCAGTTCCGTTAATCTGCCGTTGATTAGATACAAAAAAACCGCCTCGCTGGCGGTTTTTTATTGAATAACGATTTATTACTCTTCTTCGAAGAAATCATCTTCATCGTCAAGTTCAGCTTGCGCTGCTGCTGCGCGTTTCGCTTCTTCATAGCGTGCTTTCTTTTCAGCGGCTTCTTGAGCTAGACGTTCTTCACGTTCAACACGAATTTTACGTGCTTCACCTTTGCGTTCGTTACGTACCGCTTGGTTTTGAATAAAACCTGCTAGTTCTTTCTCCGCCCATTCTTGCGCTAGAGCTTCAGTTTCAAAACCTGCTTCTCGCTTAGATACAGATGTTTTACGTGATGTCACTTGGCGAGTAATTTCTGCACACCAACCATTACGCTTTTCAGTCACACGAATGGCAAATTTTTTGTTGTTCGACATATTCATTTCCTAAGGGATTCTAATAGAGTATCGAGGGATTTAGCCATCCCTTGGCAAGCGCGGTATTAGAGCGCAAAAAGTGGCTGTTGGCCAATAGTTTCTTTAAATGAGGCACTAATAATTTATTGCACCATCCCTAAGAACGAGGAATGACGTCATCCTCAAGAGTGAGGCACGAGCGAGTTGGGGATCTCACAAAACGAGTAGAAAACTAACAGAGATTCCCTACTCCCTCATTCTTCGGTCTATGGAATGACGTCCTCACATTTCGAGGACGTAGTCAGCTTCCGTAGCGAAGCGATCCATAGGACATAGTCCGTTCCCGTAGCAAAGCGTTCCATAGGGCGTAGCCCGTTCCCGATTCTAAACAAAGAAAGCGCAGACCTCTCGATCTGCGCTTAACATCTTTTTTTCTACACTCTTAGCGTTTAGCCGATGTTTTTACGTGCGTTTTGGAACATACGCATCCAAGCACCGTTCTCGCCCCACCCTTCAGGAGACCAAGAGTTCGCGACTGTGCGGAATACACGCTCAGGGTGCGGCATCATGATAGTTACGCGGCCATCTTGAGTTGTTAGACCTGTGATGGCGTTTGGCGAACCATTCGGGTTGTTCGGGTATTGCTGAGTCGCATTGCCATGGTTATCCACGTAACGCACTGCTACCGTACCTGATGATTCAATCGCGGCTAGGTGATCAGCATCACGCACTTCTACGCGGCCTTCACCGTGAGAAACAGCGATTGGCATACGAGAACCTGTCATACCGTCGAAGAATACGGAATCAGACTTTTGAACTTCCACTAGGCTGAAACGTGCTTCAAAACGTTCAGATTCGTTACGAACGAATCGTGGCCACAGGTCTGCACCTGGAATTAGCTCTTTCAAGTTCGATAGCATCTGACAGCCATTACACACACCTAGAGAGAAGGTATCTTCACGCTGGAAGAAGCCTTGGAACTGGTTGCGAGCTTGATCGTTGAACAAGATAGATTTCGCCCAACCTTCACCCGCACCTAATACGTCACCGTAAGAGAAACCACCACAAGCCACTAGGCCTTGGTACTCTTCTAGAACCGCTTGACCCGTTAGGATGTCGCTCATGTGAATATCTGTCGCTTCAAAGCCAGCGCGGTCGAATGCTGCTGCCATCTCAACGTGAGAGTTAACACCCTGTTCACGCAGAATTGCCATCTTAGGCTTAGCACCTTTCGCAATGTATGGAGCAGCGATATCTTCGTTCACATCGAAGCTTAGCTTAACGCTCAGACCTGGGTCCGAGTTGTCTTTCTTCGCTTCATGCTCTTGGTCAGCACAAGCTGGGTTATCACGTAGACCTTGCATCTTATGCGTTGTCTCAGCCCAGATCGTACGTAGTTCAGTGCGGTTACGCTCAAGAACTACTTTCTCACCAGAAGTAATCACTAGCTCATCAGATGCTTCTACAGAGCCGATTACGTGTGAACACGCTTCTAGGCCATTTGCTGCTAGCGTTGAAAGTACAGCGTCTAAATCTTCGTTCTTAACCTGAAGTACCGCACCTAGTTCTTCGTTAAATAGCGCTGCTAGTGCGTCTTCGCCCAGTGCTTCAATGTTCGCTTTAACACCACAGTGACCTGCGAATGCCATCTCAGCAAGAGTAACGAATAGACCGCCATCACCCTTATCGTGGTAAGCCACTACTTGGTCGTTCGCAACAAGTGCTTGAACGCCTTCATAGAAACCTTTTAGTTGTGCAGCGTTGTCTACATCAGCTGGCTTATCACCAAGCTGCTTGTAAACCTGTGCTAGCGCTGTTGCACCTAGACGGTTCTGACCATTACCTAGATCGATAAGAACTAGCGAAGTATCACCCTTGTTAGTGCGAAGCTGAGGCGTGATTGTCTTACGTACATCTTCAACACGAGCAAACGCTGTGATGATAAGAGATAGTGGAGAGGTTACTTCTTTCTGCTCGCCATTCTCTTCCCACTTGGTCTTCATCGACATTGAGTCTTTACCCACTGGGATAGTTAGACCAAGGGCCGGACATAACTCTTCACCCACCGCTTTAACCGCTTCGTAAAGGCCAGCATCTTCACCTGGGTGACCGGCTGGAGACATCCAGTTTGCAGACAGTTTAATGTGTTTGATATCACCGATGTTTGTCGCTGCGATGTTGGTGATTGCCTCACCCACTGCTAGACGAGCCGAAGCTCCGAAGTCTAGTAGAGCAACTGGTGTACGCTCACCCATCGACATTGCTTCACCGTGGTAAGTGTCGTAACTTGCGGCTGTTACTGCGCAGTTCGCTACAGGAACTTGCCAAGGGCCAACCATTTGGTCACGCGCGACAAGACCTGTTACCGTGCGGTCACCGATAGTGATAAGGAATGTTTTCTCAGCAACCGTTGGTAGACGTAGCACGCGCTCTGCAGCTTCGTTTAGTTCGATACCGTCGCGGTTAACTGCTGGGTTATTCGCTTTCAGTGTTTTTGCATCACGGTGCATCTTAGGCGTCTTACCCAGAAGCACACCCATTGGCATGTCGATCGGCGTGTTTTCGAAGTGTGAATCTTCAAGTTTCAGTTCACGCTCTTCCGTTGCCACACCGACTACAGCGTATGGTGCGCGCTCACGCTTACAAATCGCATCGAATACTTCCATGTTCTCTGGCGCAACTGCCATTACATAACGCTCTTGAGATTCGTTACACCAGATCTCAAGTGGGCTCATGCCCGGTTCGTCATTTGGTACATCACGCAGTTGGAAAATACCGCCACGTTCACCATCGTCTACAAGCTCTGGGAGTGCGTTAGAGATACCGCCCGCACCCACATCGTGGATGAATGCGATTGGGTTCTCTTCACCAAGCTGCCAACAACGGTCGATCACTTCCTGACAGCGGCGTTCCATCTCTGGGTTTTCACGCTGTACTGAAGCAAAATCTAAATCTTCTGCTGATTGACCAGACGCCATTGAAGATGCGGCACCGCCACCAAGGCCGATGTTCATCGCAGGACCACCAAGTACGATTAGGCTTGCACCCACAGGGATCTCTTTCTTCTGTACGTGCTCGTCACGGATGTTACCCATACCACCAGCGATCATGATTGGCTTGTGGTAACCACGAACCTCAACACCGGCGTGAGAGTTCACTTTCTCTTCGTAAGTACGGAAGTAACCAAGTAGGTTTGGACGACCAAACTCGTTGTTGAACGCAGCGCCACCAAGTGGACCTTCTAGCATGATGTCTAGTGCGTTAACGATGCGACCTGGCTTACCGAAATCTGTTTCCCATGGCTGTTCAAAACCAGGAATGCGTAGGTTAGATGTTGTGAAACCAACAAGACCGGCTTTTGGCTTACCGCCAATACCTGTTGCGCCTTCGTCGCGGATTTCACCACCAGAACCAGTCGAAGCGCCCGGCCAAGGAGAGATAGCCGTAGGGTGGTTGTGCGTTTCCACCTTCATTAGGATGTGCGCTTTCTCTTGGTTGTAACCGTACTGGCGAGTTTCTGGGTTCGGGAAGAAACGACCAACATCAGAACCCACCATTACTGCTGCGTTGTCTTTGTACGCAGACAGGACGTTTTCTGGTGTGGTTTCGAATGTGTTCTTGATCATCTTGAACAGAGACTTCTCTTGCTTAACGTCGTCGATAGTCCAGTCTGCGTTAAAGATCTTGTGACGACAGTGCTCCGAGTTCGCCTGTGCAAACATCATCAGTTCGATGTCTGTTGGGTTACGATCTAGCTTGTTCACAAACGCATCGTAAAGGTATTCGATTTCGTCATCGGCAAGCGCAAGGCCTAGGGTAACGTTTGCTTTTTCAAGCGCAGCACGTCCGCCATTTAGTAAGTCAACATCCGCGACTGGTGCAGGTTCTGCCACTTGGAAAAGTGCTTGTGCAGATTCCAAGTCAGTGAAAACCACTTCCATCATGCGGTCATGAAGAATTGCCTTAAGCTCGACGAGTTGCAGTTCTGTCAGTTCAGCAGAAGCTTCAATGTAATAAGACGTACCGCGCTCTAGACGAACGACTTTATCTAGACCACAGTTATTAGCAATATCAGTCGATTTTGAAGACCAAGGCGAGATAGTACCAGGGCGAGGAGTAGCTAGCAGAAGAAGGCCTTCTGGCTCGTGCTCTTCAATTGTCGGACCGTAAGTCAGGAGTTTTTCTAGTTTTTCAACTTCCTGAACATCTAGATCCGCTGACAGTTCAGCAAAGTGGGCAAACTCTGCGTAAATGCCAGTCACAGGAAGGCTCAATTCACGACAAAGCTCGAGAAGCTTGTTAACACGAAATTCAGATAGAGCTGGGGAGCCACGAAAAATTCTCATGCGCTTAGGTCTCTTATGCAATTGATTAAGGTGATATTGGAATAAATTCAGTCGGTTAGAAAAAATAAATTTGATGCTATTCCCTAAGAAATAAAAACCTATGCCGATTCCACCTCTTCTTTGCTGGCGCATTATAAAGGAATTATTTTTGTGATGTAACACCAAAAGCAACCGTTTGCGTCATTTTTTTCGTCAAATTTGAATTACAGCAAAAATCCTATTTTTAAATCTTTAACTCGAAGTCGCTCTGATTGTCTTGCCTTGTTATGACACTTTGATATAAATGCCCTACTGGAAGTATGAGAATGATGTGAATGAAGAAGCATTACTTGAATCGTTGGACGTCAATCAGCGCCTTGCTGTTTTCGGTATTGATGTTATCCGGCTGTCAGATTGAGTCAGAGCCCAAAAGTGATTTGGACCAGATACGTGAACGAGGTGTGTTACGTGTCGGAACTCTTAATAACCAACTGTCCTACTATATCGGTCTTGATGGCCCTGCGGGTTTGGATTACGAACTGGCTCGCGAGTTCGCCAATGAACTTGGTGTGCAATTGGAAATGAAACCAGCCTATCGTATCTCATCACTCTACCCTGCACTGGCCAAAGGTGAAATCGACATTATTGCCGCTGGTTTGACTCAATCTCCTGAACGAATGGAGCGATTCAGACCCGGACCTGCTTACTATTACGTTAGCCAACAGGTTGTGTATAAAAAAGGTCACAGGCGCCCACGTAACCTAGAGCAACTCCTTAACCTTCAGCCTACGCTTAGCGATGATGGAGAGGAGCTGCCCATTCTGAAAATTATCAGTGATTCACATGTTAAACAGACACTCAATGCCATCAAAAGAGAACAACATCCTGACTTCGCGTTTGAAATTGATCCTGAAGCAGAGGTGAATGATCTGCTTAAGCAAGTTTCTGACGGTGATTTGATGTTTACTGTCGCCGACTCCGTCGAAGTATCCCTATCTCAACGTATCTACCCTGATATTGCTCTTGCATTTGAGCTAACCGAAGACCAGCCTATTTCTTGGTTTGTGCGACGCTCAGAGGACGAAAGCTTGTATGCATTGATGATCGAATTCTTTGGCTACACCAAACAATCTGGTCACCTCGCATCATTAGAAGAAAAGTATATTGGCCATATTGGCAGCTTCGATTACGTTGATACGCGCGCGTTTATCCGTGCACTCAATTCAAAACTTCCCCAATGGGCACCACTGTTTAAACAGTATTCAGAAGAGTTTGACTGGCGTTTGGTGGCTGCTTTAGCTTATCAAGAGTCGCATTGGAATCCGCTCGCTAAGTCCCCAACAGGAGTACGTGGCATGATGATGCTGACTCTGCCAACAGCTAAAAGTGTCGGAGTAACCAATCGACTCGATCCAAAGCAGTCGGTAAGAGGCGGAGTTGACTATTTACGTCGTATGGTTTCACGCATCCCAGACTCCATCGATAAGCATGAAAAGATTTGGTTTGCCCTTGCCTCATACAACGTCGGTTATGGTCACATGATGGACGCAAGGAGACTAACCAAAAAGCAAGGTGGCAACCCGGATTCTTGGGCGGATGTGAAAGATCGCTTGCCGTTGTTGCGCCAGAAAAAATACTACAGCCAAACTCGGTATGGTTACGCCCGCGGTGACGAAGCGCGAAACTACGTCGAAAACATCCGACGCTACTATCAGAGCATCATTGGGCATGTCGAGCAGCAACCCGCTGACAGTAGCGATGTCAGCACAGATGATCTTACAGTCATCGAAGTACTAGAGAATGCAACGCTCTCAGATCAAGCCACATCAGGTGCTATACCAGCATCAGCAACTCAAGAATAAATAAGCGTACAAGTGCACAATCATTGTTTAATGATTGTGCACTTGAATTCTACTAAATCACCCATACATAATATCGTGTGATAGCTATTTCATAAACATTATTAAAATGGTAACAAATAGCTGGTAGAAATCAGTTACTCAATATAATCAGTGCCTTCAATTAAGAAAGCAATAATCTAGATATAACCCATAGTAGGAGGTTGTTTTATGCGTAGACATAAAATGCAGTCAAAACGCCTTAATAAAACGGTGGCAGCCAACCGTCGAAAAAGAATGCTCAGTAACAACAAGAAAAAAGTCATTGCTCGTCACAGAGCTTTTATGCAGCTAAGTTGCGCATAAACCCAGTAGGCAAACACCTAGATGCAGGTGTTTGCTGAGAACCTTACCCTTCTGAGCCCTTCGCCTGTTTCTGCGCTTTCTTCTCTTTGCGACGACGTTTAAAGAACGCTTGAAGTTGACCTCGACACTCTTCTTCCATCAGTCCTTGCTCAATATCGGCATAGTGATATGCTGCCTGATGTTCAAACAAGTTAAGTACTGTTCCCGCCGCACCCGCTTTTAGATCCGGGGCACCATAAACAATACGTTTAACCCGACTGTGAAGCAGAGCGCCAGCGCACATAGGGCATGGTTCTAAGGTGACGTATAGCGTTGTGTCCAACAATCGGTAGTTTTCCAGTACTTGGCCTGCTTTGCGTAATACTTGCATTTCAGCATGAGCCGTCGCATCATGATGACCAATTGACTGATTCCATCCTTCCGCAATGATCTCACCATCTTTGACTAGTACAGCGCCAACGGGGACCTCTCCCTCTTCTTCGGCCTGAGCAGCAAGCTCCATAGCTCGGCACATAAAAAACTCATCTTCAGGGGTAAATTGAGATTCTGACAAAGAAAACTCCGGTTATCTGCGTAAACGACTAGAGGTAGCAAATTCTACCCGTATGAAGGAAGAAGTAAAAGCTGGACTCTGAGCAACTAACGCAAGCTAATCTTCCCTGCTCTACAAAAAAGAAAGCGCCAGTCTCTCGACCAGCGCTTTCAAATTTCAAATACCTAAATAGTAAGCGGTATTTACATTGTGTATGTGTAAGGCGCTTGAATACCTAGAGGAATACCTAGCATCCAGTAAGCCACTAGGAAGATAGACCAACCAATTAGCATGGCAATCGAGAATGGCATCATTAGTGATGCTAACGTGCCGATACCCGTCGACTTCACGTAACGTTGACAGTAAACCACCACTAACGGGAAGAACACCATCAGAGGAGAAATGATGTTCGATACAGAGTCACCAACACGGTAAGCCGCTTGCGATAGCTCAGGAGAGATCCCCACAGCCATAAGCATAGGCACGAGAATCGGACCAATCAGTGCCCATTTTGCAGATGCAGAACCAATTAGAAGGTTTACAGAAGCTGTTAGTAGAATCATACCGATGATCGTAGCTTCACCTGGTAGGTTCATCGCTTTCAGACCCTGAGCTCCATATAGCGCAAGCATAGTACCTATGTTTGACTGCGCGAATGCTGATAGGAACTGAGCACAGAAAAACGACATTACGATGTAAGCGCCCATTGTAGACATAGTGTCCGCCATCGCTTTGATGATGTCGTTACTTGTCTTGAACGTGCCAGACACTCGGCCGTAAACGTAACCAGGGATGATGAATAGAATGAAGATCAATGGAACGATCGACTTCATTAACGGTGCTGAGAACGCTGTGATTTCACCTTCAGGAGAACGCAGTGCTGAGTTCTCTGGAATGATTGCAGCAATAAGAACAGCGATACCAACCATCATCGCCCAACCTGCGTAACGAAACGCTTTAGACTCAAGCTCAGTGAAAGAACCTAGATCTGGTGCTTTCTCTGCGTCTTCATCAATTGGCGTGTTCGCTAGGCGCGGTTCAATGATCTTCTCAGTTACATACCAACCGATAGCAACAATGATGATTGAAGATAGGCCAGTGAAGAAAATGTTCGCTAGTGGGTTAACCACGTATTCAGGGTCAAGAACTTGCGCCGCTGTCTGAGTGAAGCCCGCTAGTAGAGGATCGATACCTGAAGGGATAAAGTTTGCAGAGAAACCGCCTGATACGCCAGCAAACGCAGCGGCAATACCCGCAAGAGGGTGACGGCCAGCAGCGTGGAAGATGATACCACCAAGAGGAATAACCAGCACATACCCCGCATCTGCAGCGGTATGCGATACGATAGCCACCAGAATAAGCATTGGAGTAAGAAGCTTAGCTGGCGTGAAGTTGAGCATCTTCTTAAGGCCCGTCGTGATAAAGCCAGAAGAATCAGCGACACCCACACCTAGCATTGCGACTAGTACAATACCTAGCGGAGCAAAACCAGTAAAAGTGGACACCATGTTTGCTAAGAAGCTTGCTAAAGATTCGCCAGTTAAAAGATTATTAATTGCAAGCGCTTCGCCTGAGCGGGGGTTAATAAGGTCAAAACTTACGTTAGAGAGCAGTGCTGAAGCTGTCCAAGTAATGATCAGTGCCCAAAAGAACAGAATAGCCGGATCTGGGATTTTGTTGCCGGCACGTTCAATAAAATTAAGAAAGCGGTCCATACCACTCGACTTGAGCGATGGCGCTTTTTTTATAGCTTGGTTACTCATGGTAACTCCATATGTGATGTTGTTGTCTTAGGCCTGTAGTCAGGTTGGCAACGACCTATTTATCAACGCCATATTTTATTAAATCCCCCTTTTAAAAGCACAGGATTCCATGATTTTTTCCATATATGGAGACATATTTTGCAAAATAGCCATCAGTTCGCAACAAAATAAAAACAAACAAAACCCATAAATTGAAACAAACCTGAAACCATTTTGAAAAATATAGAGGAGGTTTGTAGGTAAAAAACTAATAGCATTTGTCTATATAAAATAAACTACATACTAAATTCATTGAATTTGGAAATTGATGTCGTCAATACAACCGATAGCTTTTTTCCATGACGATTTTTCCAGCAAACTTCTACCGTAATGAGCTTTAGTTGAATACCATTCTGTGGCCTTGCCATAGATTGACAACGTATTTGATGCTCGCCAGAAAAGGAAGGTTGACAAGCCGAAAGGGCAAAGCAGGGATCTTGATCAATGGCTTCAAATGGGTAGATTTTCTGATTAACCATTGCACCATGAGTAGTAAATCGCTCAAGCTTTGACTCTGCGAGGTAAAGGGCCTTGGTAGCATGATTCGCCCACTCTGATTTCGCTTCGACGTCAACATGAAGCTTAGCTAAAGTGAAAGCGCCACCGCTAAGCAGTAATAACGTGAGTAAAACCTCGATGAAACTCAAGCCAGATTGGTTAGAAATCATACCAACCACCCCGAACCCATAAGGTTGGATGAAGCTTTCTCGCTGGACTGGATGTCACACTTTGCTTGAACTCAGTATCGAGAGAGCCATCAATCAATGCATAGTGGTCCGGAGCATCTAAAATCAAACCTCCATTCGGATAGAAGCTACCCTGTTGAAAGTAACTCACCTGCCTCTCCTCAATTTTTGCAATAGAGGAAAATCTACCCATGATTTTTATCAGGTTTATGGATAGCCTTTCATTTTCCATTTTATCTAAGCCAGCGCTCTTAAGTGCTGATGCATCAGAAATAAAATGATAAACCAGCGCATTCAATGCTTGATGTCCCGACACCGCAACAGCTCCATTGTGCAACACTAAAATCAAGCCACTTTTCAAATGCGTACTGATAGCAATATTTATCTCTATGACTTCTTCTGATATCAAATCACACCCTCCATACACCCAGATAAACTCATGAGACTTTTCAACGAGTTTTATGATCTCTTGTCCACAGTTTTCGACAATTTGAGGAAGAGGCAAATCACTGGCGTTTACGGGTAATGAACTTGCTAAGTAATCTGGCACATAACCAAAAAGATTGGTCGCTGTCATCACTGCATACCAATTATCACGAGCAGTAGCGAAAACTTCCTTAAAGGGTTCAAGCCCTTCTTGTCGGATAAAGTCATCCTGAGTAGAAGAAAGTTGCCATGCAAATTTCGTATAATTTTTTTCGAGGCAACGAGGCTGAAGGCTTTTATCATCTGAAGAAAAATAGCGTGAAACATCCACCGCTTTCCTTGGTGGCTTGGTGGCATAACTTTGAGCGTAAAGTTCACCTTGATACCGAAGCGAAACACAAGCCCATTCTTGTTTAGATATTCTTGTACCAAGATGCGGCGAAAGGTATAGCGCACCGCTTACCAACAAATGATTGATGGCCGTGATAGCACTTTTGATCTTGAGCTCTGGAAGGAGAAAAGCCTTACTTAAGGTGACGTATCCACTGGATGCTCGGATTGTGTGTGGTCTCCCTGTGACGATTTCAAGTTCATCAAGCCCAAGTAAGCGTTTGCAACGACTCAAATCTTCCGGAATACGCCCGTTGCTTAAAACATTGACGAATGCGCAATCTAAGCCTCCCTCGGCTAGCCAGTGAGCTTTACGGCTCTCAATCTCGTTTTGGCTACGCTTTATCTGGTAGAACACACCTTTATAGCTGCCGATGATCACCATCAAGCTCGCAGCAAGTAACAAACTAGTGACAAGGATAAGAAATGCACCACGTTGCCGCCTCATTTCACCAATTCCTCTGCTTAATAGTAAACGCAAGCGACTGGGTGACTTGTGGCTGAGTAGAAAGTTTAGTGGAGAGTGTAATAGTCACCAGTGCCGAAGACAAAGAAAGGCCAGACAATCGCTCAACCTCCAGTGCAAAAGACTCAACCACGATACGGCGGCGATCAAACAAGGTGTTACAGGTGTTACCAAAATGGACGTTAAAATTCTCTGCTTCATTAACGGACATGACATATGGCAATTTTTTCTCACACACCTTAAGAAGGTCCGGAGACTGTGTCTCTCTTTGATACACTACGTTAGTGTATGCTTGCTCTGTTCCTACTTCACCTGAAAGATAGGCATAAGCGATGAGACTCGTTTGGTTATCGCCCCTGACATGGTAAGTCTGTGTTGCACCAGACAGAATCGCTCTTGTGCTAAAACTGCCATTATATCCCGCTCGATGTAAATCTTGCTTCATCGTTTGAAGAACGCTATTGGTATTTTGAACTAGCATGAGTTCGTTAGCACGACGAACGCTCACCTGGTTGTGATGGGTTAACATGCCAATAACCATACCAATAGTCACAACACTGATAGCGCTAGAGATAAGGAACTCTATTAAGCTTGTTCCTCTTTGTTTTAACACTCAGCATGCCTCGTAGCCAAGATAGGTTGAGCTTGGAGAACAAACTCGTACAATTGCGGAACGAAAATGTGTTCTAAGTTCGAGAGCCATCTGCGAACGCTGGCGAGGAAAAAAAGTGAATCGGCCGCTTTTAGGTCGGCCATGAGTGGCGTCAAAACTGATTTGATTTGAGCTATAAGTCGTCTCGATCTCTATCCCAGAAAATGAACTTCCCGACAAACGCATTAATACCTCACCCTGATACTCCTTTTCACTGTCAGTTAGCTCCAACTCCCAACTACCGTTAACGATTAACAAATGGATCCATAGTGGCTGCCGACGCATGACTGCAAGAGATTTAGCCATGACCACAAAACCATTGAGTTCAGTCGCTAACCTGGTCATTTTGGTGGTCATAGAAACAGATTCAAAGCTGGGTATCACTCGTGATACAGCAACACAAACCAGCGATAGAACGATCAGAGTTTCGACCAATGTAAAGCCACGAGGTGTTTCCCAATTTTCCATGTAAAGCCAAAGAGGAGCAAAACCATACTTGGCTCGATGCTAACATTAAGAAACAATGACAAGACACTAAAGAAAAGAGGGATTCGGAGTGTTTGGTGAAAATCGTTGCGAACAGTGCAACCAAAGTCTAAACGGAATGACTTTGATCGAATTGTTGGTGGTGACAAGTGTGATTGCCACTTTAGCTATTTTTGCCTATCCCAAATACTTGGAGTTCGTTCGTCAATCTCATCGAGCCACTGCGATTTCAGACTTAGCTAGGATTCAACTTGAGTTGGAATCCAACTTTAACAGCAGATATCAATGGGAGCACATTTTATCCGGTGGTCGATGCACTCTTTGTCAGACTGACCAAAGGCGGTTCATATTTTCTATCACTAGTGGAGCTAATACAGCTTACATTATCAAAGCGACCGCCCAAGCCGATACTCAGCAAAATCTCGATGTCTGCTTAGTAGAAAACAAAACCAACGAATTAAGCTTAGATGCGAGCAACAACCAACGCCCAACCACCTGCTGGCCATAAAAAAAGCCTGCATAGTAGCAGGCTTTTTTGCTCGTTTTTAGGCTAGCTGGTCAGATCATCAAAGAACTTCTTCACACCATTGAAAAAGCCTTCGGCTTTTGGCTTGTGCTTCGTTGCCGCTTCGCCACCGCAAGATTCTTCAAACTCTTTCAATAAATCTTTCTGACGCGTACTTAGATTCACTGGCGTTTCGACAACCAGCTTAACAATCAAATCGCCAACGCCACCGCCACGAACACCCTTGACGCCTTTGCCGCGCATACGGAACATTCGGCCCGTTTGAGTTTCGGTTGGTACTTTCAGGTTCACGCGACCATCTAGTGTTGGTACTTCGACTTCACCACCCAGTGCAGCCATTGCGAAACTAACAGGTACTTCACAGTATAAGTTGTTACCATCACGTTCAAAGATATGGTGCTCTTTCACATGAACCTGTACATATAGGTCACCCGCTGGAGCGCCCATTTCTCCCGCTTCACCTTCACCAGAAAGACGAATGCGATCGCCAGTATCAACACCAGCAGGAATCTTAACGTTAAGTGTTTTAGTCTTCTGCTTACGGCCTTGACCATGACATGAGTTACAAGGGTCTTTAATGATCTTGCCCTTACCGTGACAGGTAGGACAGGTTTGCTGAACCGCAAAGAAGCCCTGACGCATCTGAACCTGGCCATGACCATGACAGGTACCACACGTTTCAGGAGACGAGCCTTTCTTCGCACCGCTGCCATCACAAACGTCACAGTTCACTAGGGTCGGAACTTCAATTTCTTTTGAAACACCGCGAACCGCTTCTTCTAGCGACAATTCCATGTTGTAGCGCAGGTCCGCCCCGCGTTGAGCGCGTTGCTGACCACCGCCTCCGCGACGGCCACCGCCGAAAATGTCACCAAACACGTCACCGAATATATCACCGAAATCTGCACCAGCACCGCCGCCAAAGCCACCGCCGCCCATGCCGCCCTGTTCGAAGGCTGCATGACCATATTGGTCGTAGGCTGCTTTTTTCTGAGGATCCAGTAGGATTTCGTACGCTTCTTTTACTTCTTTAAACTTATCTGCAGCAGACTCATCACCCTGGTTGCGGTCTGGGTGGAATTTCATTGCAAGGCGCTTGTACGCCTTTTTAATATCACGTTCTGATGCATCTCGGCTTACGCCTAATACTTCGTAAAAATCACGTTTTGACATGTTCTTCGTCACCAATTTATTACTGCAAACGACCGATTGTCGCTTGGTGTTTGTATCACTCTAGATAAAGGCTTTGTGCAAAAGTACTTATCTGGAAAGACATTATATTTACAAACAGGCGGGCGTATGAGTTGCCCCAAACGCCCGCATATTACTTTAAGTTAACTCAGAATCGAGAATTATTTTTTCTCGTCTTTAACTTCTTCAAACTCAGCGTCTACAACGTCTTCTTCTTGCTTAGGCTGTTCACCAGCTTCCGCACCAGCTTGTTGAGCCTGAGCTTGCTGCTGGGCAATTTCCATCAGCTTTTGAGCGGCAGCCATAAGAGCTTGAACTTTAGCGTCAATCGCTTCTTTGTCTTCACCCTTACGCGCTTCTTCTAGTTCAGTGATCGCAGCTTCAATCTTTTCTTTCTCGTCAGCTGGAAGCGCTTCACCTGCTTCTTCAACTTGCTTACGAGTGCCGTGAATCATTTGGTCTGCTTGGTTACGTGCAGTAGCTAGCTCTTCGAACTTTTTGTCCGCTTCTTTGTTAGCTTCTGCTTCCTGAACCATTTTTTCGATTTCTTCATCTGATAGACCGCCAGAAGCCTGGATAGTGATCTTCTGCTCTTTACCAGTCGCTTTATCTTTCGCAGATACGTTTAGGATACCGTCAGCATCTAGATCGAAAGTTACTTCGATTTGTGGCATGCCACGTGGTGCAGGCTGAATACCTTCTAGGTTGAACTGACCAAGAGACTTGTTGTAAGTCGCTTGCTTACGCTCACCTTGCAGTACGTGGATAGTTACCGCGCTCTGGTTGTCTTCAGCTGTAGAGAACACTTGGTCCGCCTTAGTAGGGATCGTTGTGTTCTTCTCGATTAGCTTAGTCATTACGCCGCCCATCGTTTCGATACCGAAAGATAGAGGAGTAACGTCTAGTAGAAGTACGTCTTTAACGTCACCCGCAAGCACACCACCTTGAACGGCAGCACCCATTGCTACTGCTTCGTCAGGGTTAACGTCTTTACGCGCTTCTTTGCCAAAGAACTCAGCCACTTTAGCTTGAACCATAGGCATACGAGTCTGACCACCTACTAGGATAACGTCAGTGATGTCGCCTACAGATAAATCAGCATCAGCTAGAGCCACTTTTAGTGGTTCAAGAGAGCGTTGAACTAGGTCTTCAAC
Source organism: Vibrio sp. T11.5 (assembly GCF_027587155.1). NCBI lineage: Bacteria > Pseudomonadati > Pseudomonadota > Gammaproteobacteria > Vibrionales > Vibrionaceae > Vibrio > Vibrio sp. T11.5. Next base: position 5,616 of record NZ_JAPPTP010000037.1, on the reverse strand, counting down.
TAGAGATTCTAGCTTAGCACGCGTCACTTTAACGTTCATGTGCTTAGGACCAGTCGCATCTGCCGTTACGTAAGGTAGGTTTACGTCAGTTTGAGAAGTAGAAGAAAGCTCGATCTTCGCTTTTTCTGCTGCTTCTTTAACACGCTGCATTGCTAGAGGGTCGTTCTTAAGATCGATGCCTTGCTCTTTCTTGAACTCTTCAACTAGGTAGTTGATCATGCGGTTATCGAAGTCTTCACCACCAAGGTGTGTGTCACCGTTAGTTGCTAGTACTTCAAACGTTTTCTCACCTTCAACTTCGTCAATCTCAATGATAGAGATATCGAATGTACCACCACCAAGGTCGTATACTGCGATAGTGCGATCACCACCTTGCTTGTCTAGGCCGTATGCTAGAGCGGCTGCAGTAGGTTCGTTAATGATACGTTTAACTTCAAGACCTGCGATACGGCCAGCATCTTTCGTTGCTTGACGCTGAGAGTCATTAAAGTAAGCAGGTACTGTGATAACTGCACCAGTGACTTCCTCACCTAGGAAATCTTCTGCAGTTTTCTTCATTTTTTTCAATACTTCAGCAGATACCTGAGGAGCTGCCATTTTCTGGCCTTGTGCCTCAACCCAAGCATCACCGTTGTCAGCCTTAACAATGTTGAAAGGCATGATTTCGATGTCACGCTGAACTTCTTCGTCTTCGAAACGACGACCGATTAGACGCTTAATTGCAAATAGCGTATTAGTTGGGTTTGTAACCGCTTGACGTTTAGCTGGCTGACCTACTAGCGTCTCACCATCTGTGTATGCAATAACTGATGCTGTTGTACGCTCGCCTTCCGCGTTTTCAATTACGCGTGGCTTGTCACCGTCTAGAACAGCAACACAAGAGTTAGTAGTACCTAAGTCAATACCAATGATTTTACCCATCAGGCTATCTCCGAATAAATTCTATTTTCGTTTTGCTATATCCCCTATGTGGGGATGGAGAATAGGGTTTCAACCCTTACTCACAAACTAAAATAATTTTGTTTGCTTCACTTATGCCCAATAGATAAGGGCTGCAAATGAGTTTTCAAGGGAATAAGTGAAAAAAAGTTAAAAAAGATTTGGGGATGTGGGATGCGGGATGCGGGATGCGGGATGCGGGATGCGGGATGCGGGATGCGGGATGCGGGATGCGGGATGCGGGATGCGGGATGCGGGATGCGGGATTGATTTTGAGGGTCTAGGTTCGTTCGTCAACCCTTTTACTTTTATTTAGAACTTTCATCCTCAAGAACAAGGGTCGAGTGAACTGAGATTATGATAGCAAGCCGAGAAGACATAGAGATTCCCTACTCACTCCTTCGTCGTTCTATGGAATGACTGCTTATACATCAGGCCATCCCAAACAACGTCATCCTCAAGAGTGAGGCACGAACGAGTTGGGGATCTCTTAAAGCGAATCGAACCCTTACTCGATCTATGGAACAACCCAGCAGAAGAATCCGAAATAGTCGTAAGACTCTTTTCTCGAAGGGCGGAGCCCGTTCCCGATTCTCGCGGGCGTAGCCCGATCTCGGAGCAACGCGTTCCCACATCCCAACTCCTTTAGCGGAGCGTCCTTAAATGAGAAAAGCGAGCCCTGAGGCTCGCTTTCTATAATCAGCATTTAAAAATTAAGCATTCGCTTGTGCAGGTTGTGCTTCTACTTCTGCCTCTTCTTTACCGATTTCACCTTCTGATTTAGCAACGATAGTATTTACAGCTGTGTCGCCTACTACGTTAGAAGAAGTACAGAACATATCATTGATACGGTCTACTGCTGCGATGATTGCAAGACCTTCTGGTGGAAGACCTAGTTGGTGAAGAAGAACACCGACCATTACCACGCCACCACCAGGTACACCACCAGCGCCAATTGATAGCAGAAGGATAGTTAGACCTAGAGTGAATACATCAGCAGTGTTGATAGGCTGACCAAACGCGTTCGCTACAAAGATAGTTGCTAGTGCGATGTAGATAGAAACACCAGACATGTTCATTGTTGCACCTAGTGGTACACCAAAGCCTGCTACTGACTTAGATACTTTTAGCTTCTCAGTTAGAGTACGCATTGTTACAGGGATCGTAGCGTTAGAGCTTGCTGTCGATAGAGAAAATAGGATCTGCTCACGAGTTGCACGTAGGAACGTCTTTGGAGAAGTCCCTGTCGCAATGCCTACTGCCATTGGGTAGAAGAAGAAGATCCAGAATACTAGCATTGAAACAACAAGTGCGACGTAGCCTGCAACAGACATGAGTGTGTTGGCATCAAGCGTGGCACCTAGCTGAATCATCAGTGCAAATACACCGTATGGCGCTAGGCTCATCACTAGACCAACAAGCTTCATCATGATTTCGTTAGCCATCTTGAACGTGCGGATCGCAGGGCCACCGCGTGAATCAAGCGCTTGAATAGCAAGACCTGTCAAGATTGCCATGAAAATGATTTGCAGCATGTCACCGTTAGCGAATGCCTGAACCGGGTTGCTCGGTACGATGTTAACGACCAGTGAGAAGATATCCGGTGTTTCAGTCGTCGTTAGCTTAACCGTTTCTGAAATCGTACCCGCTAGATTCGCGTCAGCACCCGGCTGGAATATAAGACCAACAGTCAGTGCCGCAGTAATCGCGATGATGGTGTTAAAGATGTAAAGGGCAAAAGTTTTACCGCCAAGACGACCAAACGCAGTGATGTCTTTTAGATCTACAATACCGCATACGATAGAAACGTAGACCAGTGGAACAACGAGAAGTTTGATCAGAGATACGAACATACCACCTGCGCCTTCAGCTGCGCCTAGAAGGTAAGTATCAAAAATAGCAATTCCGCTAAACAGGTACTGAATCGCAGTACCAATCAGCAGGCCAGCGAACAAGCCTATAAATATCTTGCTTGAAAGCGATTTATCCATCCTTTATCTCCAGAATGTTGTGTTTGTATTTTATGATTTTATAGTTAATTCCGCCTAAATACGCGGCAGAGTTCGCACATAATACACACAAAAGTTACAAAATAAAGCGATTGTTTACGATAATGTTACATATTTCTAATAGGAAATAAATTTTCGAATATACTTTGACCACAATGTAATTTACTGAATCAATGCGTTTATTTGGTCATTTTCAACGTTTCGACAAGATAAAAAAAGAGAGGTTTTGACCTCTCTTTTCTTTCACTTCACTAGTCTGGGGGGAGCAGTTATTTCGCCACCATCACCATCGCGGGGCGAATCACACGACCATTCAACTCATAGCCTTTCTGCATGACAAACATAACCGTGTTTGACTCGTGATCTGGGCTCTCCTGAATAGACATCGCCTGATGCATTTCAGGGTTGAACGCTTCACCTTCCGGGTTAATTTCCTTCAAACCAAACTTAGCGACCGTATCAACGAACGTTTTATGTGTAAGCTCAACACCTTCAACGATTGGTTTCACTGCTTCATTATCTGTATCGGCAGCTTGAATTGCACGCTCAAGGTTGTCGATAACCGGCAACAGTTCTTCTGCAAACTTGTTCAGTGCATATTTACGTGCCTTGTCAATTTCCGTCTCTGTACGGCGGCGCATATTTTCAACTTCAGCTTTAGCACGAAGAACAGAGTCTTGTTGCTCTTTTACTTTCGCTTCACTCGATAGAAGTGCCGCTTCAAGTTGAGCAATCTTCGACTCTTGTTCATCTTGGTCTGTTTCTTCGTTCCATTCGATATCAGCGTCAGTACCTACAACTTCTGCTTCAACTTCTTGTGCAGTGTCTTGCTGCTGTAGTTCTTCTTCTTTGATCTTGTTTTCTTCGTTGCTCATGATATCTCCAGAATTTAATTCCATCTGTACCTAAAGCATCACGTTTATCGCTTTTCGGTACATAAAAATTCGCATAAATAGCTAACTTGCCATTATTATGGGGATGAAGATTGTCGAATCAAGCCTATTTAGTGCGGAAAACCTATGAAAAAGCCTTTTGAAGTGATCGCCATCATCGGTAAACCCCGAGATCAGCAAGCCATTCAGACCCATAGAGAGCTCTATATCTGGCTCCAATCGGAAGGGTATCAGGTTTTTATTGACGATAGGTTAGCGGAAATTTTAGACGATATACCAAATGAACATTTTGCGAGCCTGATTCAACTGGGTAAAGCGGCAGACTTAGCGATTGTCGTCGGTGGTGATGGTAATATGCTTGGTGCAGCAAGAGTACTCTCGCGTTTCAATATCTCAGTAATTGGTGTGAACCGAGGTAATCTTGGCTTCCTGACCGACCTCAATCCAGAAGACTTTCAGTCTGCACTTAAAAAAGTACTTGATGGCGAATTCTTTGAAGAAGAACGCTTTTTACTCGAAGCCGAAGTACACCGCCATGGGCAAGTAAAGAGCCATAACGCCGCCTTAAATGAAGCGGTACTGCACCCAGGGCAAGTAGCTCATATGATTGAGTTCGAAGTATATATAGACGAAAGCTTCGCCTTTTCTCTGCGCGCCGACGGGCTAATTGTTTCTACACCGACAGGTTCAACGGCTTATTCACTTTCTGGCGGCGGGCCTATTTTATCACCCAGTCTAAATGCCATTTCTCTTGTACCTATGTTTCCACATACTTTATCCAGCCGCCCGTTAGTTGTAGACAGTAAACGTCGTATTAAACTGGTTGTCTCTCCAGACAATAGAGGGACTCAAGAAGTGGGTTGTGATGGCCAAGTTTCTCTACCAGTATCACCGGGCGATGAAATTCATATTTACCAAAGCCCCAATACGTTAAATTTGATCCACCCGAAAGATTACAGCTATTACCATGTACTGAGAAACAAGCTTGGTTGGTCAAGTAAGTTGTTCTAAGTATTCAATAGATTAGTGACAGAACGAGTTCAATTGTTCTGTCATTCCTGAGAAGGAGGTACGACAGAGTCAGGAATCTCTTAAAGAGAGTCGTATAAGTCTACCCAGCACCGATTCGTTTTCGCGATTAAATTCTCCTTCCATTTTCGCTTCCACTTTTTCAACTGCTTCTCTCTATAAATCGCGTCTGTGATATCAAGAAAAAGCTCATAGTAAACTAGACAGTCGATGTTATATCGCTTGCTAAATCCTCCGACACTGCCATTCTTGTGCTGCCATACCCTTGCTTTTAAATCACTCGTTACACCAATGTACAAACAGTTCCCTGACTGGTTGGCCAATATATACACCGCAGGTTGTTTCACATAAATTCCTTATACCGAGCCCCAAGCAGCACCAATAGTAGATGAGTTCTCTGAATAAAAAGTTTGAAAAAAGAACTATTGAGCGAGCCTTTACGAAATTCTCTACTTACTCCTTCGTCTCTCTATGGAATGACTTATCTAATTCACCGCCACTACACCATGACGAACAGCGTCATCCTCAAGAGTGAGGTACGAACGAGTTGGGGAGCTCTCAATGCGAGTCGAATGTAATCAGAGCTTCCCTACTCGCTCCTTCGTCGCTCTATGGAATGACATATCTAATTCACCGCCACTACACCATGACGAACAACGTCATCCTCAAGAGTGAGGTACGAAAGAGTTGGGGAGCTCTCAATGCGAGTCGCATGTAATCAGAGCTTCCCTACTCGCTCCTTCGTC
>NZ_JAPPTP010000036.1:0-33601 GCF_027587155.1 Vibrio sp. T11.5 | reverse complement strand
GCGCAGCAAGAAGGCCAATCGGAGCCTGTCACCACCGAAACAGTAAGCGTTGAAGCTGCTCAAGAAGATCCAAAAAAAGCCGCTGTTGCTGCTGCCATTGCTCGTGCTAAAGCTCGTAAAGCGCAGCAGCAAGCATCATCGGATACTCTGACCACCGAACCAGCAAGCGTTGAAGCTGCTGAAGAAGATCCAAAAAAAGCCGCTGTTGCTGCGGCCATCGCACGCGCGAAAGCACGTAAAGCTCAACAAGAACAAAACAATAAATTTGAGGAGAACGAGTAGTGGCCTTTTTCATTGCCAGCTCACCCCACGCTCACAACCGGAGAAGCACCCCAGATCTAATGAAGTGGGTGGCGATGTGTGCTTTGCCCGGCTTAATCGCTCAGACCTACTTTTTTGGCTGGGGAACATTAATTCAACTCGGCTTTGGCATTATTGTTGGGCTTTTGCTTGAAGCAGGTGTCATGTTCGCGCGGAAACGCCATCCGATGTCAGCCTTGCGGGACAATAGTGCAATAGTAACAGCTTGGTTACTTGCTGTAGCGATCCCCCCACTATCACCTTGGTGGCTCATCACGATTGGTTTAATTTTTGCGATTTTGATTGCCAAGCATCTGTATGGCGGTATTGGGCAGAATCTCTTTAACCCTGCCATGGTCGCTTATGTGGTATTGCTTATTTCCTTCCCAGTGCAAATGACCAGTTGGATATCACCCGCCGAACTGCAGCCTACAACAAGTTCGTTAGGTGATGCTTTTTCACTGATTTTCACTGGGTTTAACCTAGATGGTTTATCACTTCAGCAGATTCGAACGGGTGTAGATGGCACGACGATGGCAACGCCACTCGATGCTTTCAAAACCGCACTGCATACAGGAAATACGGCTGCCGAGGCTCTCCACCAGCCTCAATTCAGTGGTCTGGCAGGTATCGGTTGGGAATGGGTCAACCTAGCTTATTTAGCCGGTGGATTAGTACTGATCAAGTTAAGAGTGATCAACTGGCATATCCCGGTAAGCTTCCTAGTTAGCCTGACGGTGATGAGCGGCTTGTTTGCTATCTTGATCCCAGGAGAGACGGCGTCTCCGCTCATACATATACTCTCCGGAGCGACCATGCTCGGTGCTTTCTTTATTGCCACCGACCCCGTTTCTGCTTCTACGACGGTCAAAGGGCGACTGATTTTCGGTGCTTTCATTGGCGCAATGGTATTCATTATCCGAAGTTGGGGAGGCTTCCCTGACGGTGTCGCCTTTGCGGTACTGCTTGGCAACATGTGTGTGCCCTTGATCGATTACTACACCAAGCCTAGAACCTACGGCCACTAAGGAGCAGCATGCTAAACGCTATTCGCAAAAACGGTGCAATACTCGCCATTTTCGCCTGTGCTTCAACAGGCGTGGTCGCACTCACGCACTATTTGACCAAAGATCAAATCAGCCAGCAAGAACAAGCGCAACTGCTGTCTGTCCTCAACCAAGTTATTCCTCCTGAGATGCATGACAACAGCTTATATGAGTCCTGCACCTTGGTTTCCGATCCTGCTTTAGGCACTGACGAAACCATGCCTGTCTATATGGCGAGTAAAAATGGCAAACCGACTGCATTGGCGATAGAGGCTATCGCCCCAGATGGTTACAACGGCGCGATTAAAATTATTGTTGGTATCCAACAAGACGGCAAAGTTTTAGGAACACGAGTTCTGAATCATCAAGAAACACCTGGACTGGGCGATAAAATTGACTTGCGTGTCACCGATTGGATCCTGAGCTTCGCTGGTAAAAAGGTCACGCCTGAAAATGAAGCGGATTGGAAAGTACGCAAAGATGGTGGACAATTCGATCAGTTTACTGGGGCAACGATAACGCCAAGAGCCGTCGTCAAAGCAGTAAAAAATACAGTACAATTTGTCAACGAAAACCGCACACAGATTCAAAACCAGCCACGCCATTGTGGAGGCAACAATGAGTGATCATAAAACACTGATTAAAAACGGTATGTGGGACAACAACCCAGCTCTGGTTCAACTGCTGGGTCTCTGTCCATTGCTGGCGGTATCTTCAACCGTCACCAATGCTTTGGGTTTGGGCATTGCCACATTACTGGTATTGGTTGGTTCCAACGTTACTGTGTCTCTAGTACGTGACTATGTGCCAAAAGAAGTACGCATCCCTGTTTTCGTGATGATCATTGCCGCTTTGGTCACCTGCGTTCAATTGCTGATGAATGCTTACGCCTATGGCCTTTATCTATCTTTGGGTATTTTCATTCCTCTGATCGTAACCAACTGCATCATCATTGGCCGCGCAGAAGCGTTTGCTTCAAAGAACGATGTATTACCTTCCGCACAAGATGGATTCTGGATGGGACTAGGCATGACGAGTGTCCTTGTTGTCTTGGGCGCAATGCGCGAAGTAATTGGTAACGGTACCCTATTCGATGGTGCTGATCTATTGCTTGGCAACTGGGCAAGTGCTTTACGAATTGAGATATTCCATTTTGACAACAGCTTCTTACTGGCGCTACTTCCACCTGGCGCTTTTATAGGAGTTGGATTGCTCATTGCACTGAAAAACATCATCGACAAACAACGAGAAGCTCGTCAGCCAAAACTAGAAAAACCGACTATTGAACGAGCTCGCGTCACCAACCAGTAATCACTGGCTTACACACTGGAAAGCAGCTTCATCATGAACAAAGAAAAACGAGTACAAATACTGGAGCGTCTCAGGGAAAACAACCCAAACCCTCAGACTGAACTGAACTGGAGCACACCTTTCGAACTGTTGATTGCCGTGCTCTTATCCGCGCAGGCAACCGATGTCAGCGTCAATAAAGCGACCGACAAACTTTACCCAGTGGCAAACACACCACAAGGCTTGTTCGATTTAGGCGTCGATGGTGTCAAAGAGTATATCAAGACCATCGGTCTGTTTAACTCAAAAGCAGAGAACGTGATTAAAACCTGCCGTATTCTGCTCGATCAACATAATGGTGAAGTCCCTGAAGATAGAGCTGCACTTGAGGCTCTGCCAGGTGTCGGACGAAAAACTGCCAACGTTGTACTCAACACCGCGTTTGGCTGGCCGACGATTGCCGTTGACACTCATATTTATCGCGTCTCGAACCGTACCAAGTTTGCGATGGGAAAAAATGTCGATCAGGTTGAAGAGAAGCTACTTAAAGTCGTACCGAAAGAATTCAAACTCGATGTACACCATTGGTTGATTCTTCATGGACGCTACACCTGCGTTGCACGTAAGCCTCGCTGCGGTAGCTGTATCATTGAAGACTTATGTGAGTTTAAAGAGAAAGTTTACCCAGAAAACTAGGAGAGCAAAGCAATGTCAAACGGGCGTATTTTACACACCATGCTACGTGTGGGTAATTTAGATAAATCGATCCAATTTTATACTGAAGTCATGGGGATGCAGTTACTGCGTACCAATGAAAATAAAGAATATGAGTACACGCTTGCCTTCTTGGGTTACGGCGATGAATCTCAAGGAGCAGTCATTGAACTGACGTACAACTGGGGCACCACAGAGTACGATTTGGGTAGTGCATTCGGCCATATCGCAATCGGTGTTGAAAATATCTATCAAACTTGTGATGCCATCAAAGCTGCCGGTGGCAATGTCACTCGTGAACCAGGACCAGTAAAAGGTGGAACGACTCATATTGCCTTCGTTAAAGATCCTGACGGCTATATGCTAGAGCTCATCCAAAACAAACAAGCATCAGCAGGTCTCGAGGGCTGAACGACCTCATCATGAATTCTATAGGGCCGCATTCAGCTGCCCTATTATTTTCACTTTACATGATAATAATTATCATTTAATCTCCAGATATTGTGAATTCGGAGAGTGATAAAACAATGGGTATCGCTGAGTGGGAAAAACACACGCTACTGGCTGATCTGGCAATGAACAATGACGATCATCTGCGTAGTATCCTTCACTATCAACAAGCTCTGACATTAAGTGAGAGAATTGGTGATTCCAGCGAAATTGATGTTGAAGACAGGCTGATGATCTCTGTCATTTCCTGCCACAATATGGCTTCGTTTTGGCGAACGGTTGGTGATACGAAATACGAACTCAAATACCTTCAGTTGGCTTCAGAAAAAGTCCTTACCTTGGTGCCTCAATGCCCAAATAGCGATTGTGATGCCTTCGTCGATTCCATGGGCTGTTGTAAGAAGGCGCTCATCGAATTCATGAAACGACACCCAAATCCAAAGATAGCGAAATTGGTCCAGGATATAGACTCTGCGACCAACTGTAACTTGATCGCTAAGTTCCGACTCAACTAATAGTCATGCACAATAAAAAAACCAGCCTTGCGCTGGTTTTTACTATCAGACTTGAGTCCGTCCCAGAGATATGACGACTCGGCGATTTTTGTCTTTACCCAATGGTGAAGCGTTATCACCTACAGGACGACGACGCCCATAGCCCTGAACCTGAATCCTATCCTCAGGTAAGCCTAAAGATTGAAAGTAATCGCGCAGAACTTCCGCTCGCTGCTCTGACAAATTCTGGCTAGCACTTTTACTCTCATCATTCGCGGTGTATGTCGAGACTAAAACCAAATCTATGTCTTGATTATGGCGAATGTACTCCGCTATCTGGGCTAAGCGCTTCTGCGATGCCTTGTTCAACTGAACACTTGAGCGATCATAGTGCAAAATAGTAAAAGCAATATCTTCAAAGCTGTATGGCAACAAATTCGCGATACAGTCGCTGAACGCATTGTAGGAAGGTTGGAACAAGACTGAAGACAATGACACTTCTATACGCTGATCGCGACTTTGCCATTCCTGATAACTGAACGTTGGATAACGCCCTTTTTCGAGTTCAGTTAGAATACTCCACGCTGTTTGCCCACCAACATAACCATCGAACTGTTGGAAAAAACGAATGTTAGTAATTCGGTCCGCACTGTCGCCAGGACGCCAAACTGGGGGCATAGAAACCAATGACACGTCGCGGGTTTTCCCCATTGGTCGCTTCATTTTTAGCTCGAAATCAAGATTGATCTTTTTGCTTGCGTGGGAAGAAAAAACAGCGTCACCGTAATTTGGGATCGGATGCACCATCCGACACTCCAATGGCGTGTTTGCTATCATTTGCCACTGCGACTGCTGTGGCTTAGCCGCATAGTGAACATCCATCGCCGATGCTGAACAGGCAATAGAGGCGAATGTTAACGTTAAACTAGGGGCCAACAGTCTCTTCATGGGGGGCGGATTCTCTTACTAAACGCGGCGCAAATTTGCCGCTAATACTTCTACAGCATTTAGAATGCAATAATCTCGCCAGAAACTCATTTGACGCCTATATTTCTATCAATAAATACCGAATATCATTAATTGAACGATCCGGTTTGTCTTACCCCGAGAATCTGCAATAATGCTGCACTTGTCACATAATACTAGGCCAACATGACTGTAGAAAACGAAGCACTGACGCTCAAAAAACGATTTCGTGGCTATTTTCCTGTCGTTATCGACGTAGAAACTGCAGGATTTAACGCTAAAACAGATGCACTACTGGAAATCTGTGCCGTCACTCTGAAAATGGATGAAAATGGCAACCTTCAGCCTGCTTCAACCATACATTTTCATGTTGAGCCCTTCGAAGGAGCCAACCTCGAGAAGGAAGCTCTGGATTTTAACGGCATTCATGATCCCTTCAGCCCACTGCGTGGTGCAATACCAGAATCAGAAGCCCTAAAAGAAATTTATAAGCTTGTTCGCAAAGAGCAAAAAGCGGCCGATTGCGGTCGTGCGATTATGGTTGCACACAACGCAACTTTTGATCACAACTTTGTTATGGCCGCTAGTGAACGCAGCAAGCTCAAACGCGTCCCTTTCCATCCCTTCGCAACGTTTGATACCGCTACGCTAAGCGGCTTGGCTTATGGTCAAACGGTATTAGCCAAAGCATGTAAAACCGCAGGGATGGATTTTGACAATAAAGAAGCCCACTCTGCCCTTTACGATACACAGAAAACGGCAGAGCTCTTCTGCGGCATCGTCAATAAATGGAAAGCATTAGGTGGCTGGCCACTTGTTGATAATGACGCTGAAGACAATAACTAAAAAAGTAAACACAACAAACGAGTAAACTATGAATCCTGTGGTAATTTCAGTATGTATCATGCTGCTTCTAGCCCTGATGCGCGTGAATGTCGTGGTCGCCCTGACATTCAGTGCTATCGTCGGTGGACTGGTCGCAGGCATGAGCCTAAATGATGCGGTAGCCGCATTCGAAAGTGGTCTTGGGGGCGGTGCAACGATTGCCTTGAGCTACGCGATGCTGGGCACCTTTGCTGTAGCAATCTCTAAGTCGGGCATTACTGACTTACTGGCCAACAGTGTCATCAAACGCATCCATGGAAAAGAAAATGGCTCTGCGTCAACAGGTCTCAAGTATGCAGTGTTAATCGCGCTGATCTTAGTGACCATGTCATCTCAGAATATCGTTCCTGTGCATATCGCCTTTATCCCTATTCTTATTCCACCTCTATTAGGCGTGTTTGCCAAGCTGAATCTAGACCGTCGTATGATAGCCTGTGTGCTGACTTTTGGTCTTGTCACACCTTATATGGTGTTACCTGTTGGGTTCGGTGGTATCTTCCTCAACAACATCTTGCTTAAAAACCTACACGACAATGGTTTAGAGTCTGTTGTGGCAAACCAAGTTCCCGTCGCTATGTTACTGCCAGCAGCGGGTATGATCTTCGGTTTGTTAACAGCCATTTTGTTTAGTTACCGTAAGCCTCGTCAATATAAGGAAACAGAGCTGACACACGTTGACGAAAACACACCGTCAATCAACAAAAAGAACATCCTAATTGCTTGTGCAGGTATCATCGCAGCGCTGACTGTCCAGTTAACCACAGGCTCGATGATCATCGGTGCCTTAGCAGGTTTCATGGTCTTTACGTTTGGTGGTGTGATCGCATGGAAAGAAACCCATGACGTGTTCACTAAAGGTGTACATATGATGGCGATGATTGGTTTCATCATGATTGCGGCCGCTGGGTTTGCCGCCGTCATGAAGCAAACTGGCGGTGTAGAGTCTTTGGTCGAGGCACTATCGACTAGCATCGGTGACAACAAACCACTCGCCGCTCTTCTTATGCTGGTTGTTGGCCTATTGGTGACTATGGGTATAGGCTCGTCGTTCTCAACTATCCCTATCATTGCAACGATTTACGTACCTCTCGCGGCTGCATTTGGCTTCTCACCAATGGCAACAATCGCTCTTGTCGGTACCGCCGCTGCATTGGGTGATGCAGGGTCTCCGGCCTCTGACTCAACACTTGGCCCAACATCCGGCCTGAATGCTGATGGGCAGCATGAACACATTTGGGAAACCGTAGTACCGACTTTCGTTCACTACAACATCCCATTGATTGTGTTTGGTTGGATTGCGGCTATGGTTCTCTAGTCGAGCCAACAGAAAATCAACACACATAAAAAAAGCTGACTTTGATAGTCAGCTTTTTTATTACCTGTTGGATGTTACTTAGCGTGCTTGTCTGCCACAGCAGACAGGACTGGCACCATGTCTTTCAGCAACTCTTCTTCTACAGGCTTGCCCGAAGAATCCGTCACGTTGATAGATGTACGGTTACCTAAATCACCGAATAGGAAAGTATAAGTCCCTGATGAAAGTCCAATCGGCTTTACGCCAATTTCGGTCCAGAATGCATCATCTGGTGCAGCGTACTTGGCTTTCACTGTACCTTGTGATTGATTACGCTCTTCAATAGTGAAGCCCATTTCAGGCAGTAGCTTAGGCAGACGAGGCCATAGCATGTTGTATGGCGTACGTGCAATAATCACAGGGAAGCCACTGCGGTCAGTACCCATAGAGATCGGGATCTGCTTAACCAGCTCTTGAGCACGACGCGCCGCCGCTTGACGAATGTCTAAGTCGTAACGAGCAGTCACAAGGTTTGTCATCAAAGCGTTATAACGCTCTTTATTCGTTGCAGAGACTGGCATTTGCTTGCCAGCTTCACGCCAATCAATCAAAGAGATCTTAAAGCCGTAGCGATTGTTCGCCTCAACACTGGTGATTTCGTAACGAGAGCCGATCACAGCGTCTTCGTCTTCAGACTTCCAGCTGACCCAATCCGTCTCGATACGATTATCCGTTTGCACACGAATAGCAATGTTCTGTTCTTGCATCATGTTGAGCGCCGTTTGCCAGACTTTATCCAGCTCGTCTTGGCGCAGTAACCACAAGGTTACTTCACCATTCTTTCGCTCTGCACGCGCACCTGGGATCAACTCCAGAACCTGTTGTGGTGGGCGAATATCCACATCACGACCGACACCACCACGAAACTCTCCTTGAGGGATCTGGTAGTTGGTGTAGTTACGCGGATTCACACCTTCTATGTTATTCCACTCAGTCAGAGGCGGAGTATTGAGGTAATCAAAATCGTCCTTCGCCTGACGACGCTGAGTGGCATCGCCAGAACAGGCACTTAAAACAAAAACAGCTAGCGAACTGACCACTAGCTGATGAGACAATTTCATTGAAACTCCTGATAAGTAAATGCCGAAGTTTGTGCTTCGGCAATTCATTCTGATTTAGTAGATGCAAGCTTCCGTCATTGCCTGTGCCACAATTGGACGAGCATTTTCAGATAACTCTGTCAGTGGCAGTCTTAAGTCACCATGGGCAATCAAGCCCATTTTATGCGCAGCCCACTTCACTGGGATCGGGCTCGACTCGACAAACAAGTTTTTATGAAGCAGCATCAAGCGTTGGTTGATAATTTCGGCTTCTTCGTACTTACCTTCAAGAGCAAGTTTCATCATTTTCGCCATATCTTCCGCTGCGATGTTATTCGTAACAGAAATCACACCCTGGCCACCTTGCTTAACAAAATCGAGGCCACTCGAATCATCACCACTTAGTAAGATAAAATCTTTGCCACAAAGTTCACGATGAATTGCAATTCTGCTCAAATCACCCGTTGCGTCTTTCAGCGCCACGATATTATCGATTTCTGCAAGGCGAGCAACTGTTTCTGGCAACAAATCTACCGCAGTGCGACCTGGCACGTTGTACAGGATTTGTGGTACGTCACTTTCTTCAGCAATCGCCTTATAGTGTTGGAACAAACCTTCTTGGGTTGGTTTGTTATAGTATGGCGTCACACTTAAACAACCAGCAATTCCTGAGTTGTTCAATAAGCGACTGAAAGTGACTGATTCATGAGTAGCATTTGCACCTGTCCCTGCGATAATAGGAATACGGCCTTCAGCAAACTCTACCACTTTAGTCACAACCTTGACATGCTCTTCCACAGTTAAGGTTGCAGATTCACCTGTTGTGCCCACGGCCACAATGCCATCAGAGCCAGCGTCGACATGAAAATCTACAAGTTTTTTCAGGCTTACGTAATCTACTTCGCCATCATTATTAAACGGTGTAATTAACGCTACGATACTTCCTGAAAACATGTCCTTCTCCCTAATTTAGATACTGTCTGCATGGTACTGTAAGGCGATTGAAAAAGACAAGGAATTAAACCCGCTTAAATCACCTATTTGAGTGAATATTTATCAGATGTTAGAACTCTAGCAACTTACGCCTTTTTTACCGCTTGTTGTCAGCCTGAGGTTATAAATACTAAGCCCTGAGACAAGGTTGGCAACGAGCGAAGAAAATTGCATTAGATTTGTATGTGGCGGACAGTTTTCTCTTCAGTAACTGTGCTAAGCTATCTGGTTAATAATCATAACAATGCTCGAAGTGATATTATGACTCAACATCTGGTGATTACAGCGGTAGGAACAGACCGCCCTGGTGTCTGCAACCAAGTGGTTCGCCTTGTCACACAATCTGGATGCAATATTGTTGATAGTCGCATTGCGCTTTTTGGCAATGAATTCACCCTCATTATGTTGCTGTCAGGCAACAACGCAGCCGTGACACGTGTTGAGAGCACTTTGCCACTATTAGGCCAACAACTTGATCTCATCACCATGATGAAACGTACATCACAGCACGCTCGTGCTGACAACGCTTACAGTTTGGAAGTCTACGTTGAATCCAATGATGAAGTTGGCCTAACAGAGAAATTTACTCAGTTCTTCGCTGATAAAAATATTGGACTTTCCTCTCTCAGCGCACAGACCATAGACAAAACGAAAATCCAGTCATCGCAAAATCAGTTTCACATTGCCATCACGGCCACGGTTGACATTGATTGTAATTTGATGCAATTGCAGGAAGAATTCGAAACATTATGCTCAAGCCTTGGCGTTCAAGGCTCGTTAAACTTCATAAAGAACAGTCAATAAAAAGGAAAATCAATGAACACGCTAACAGCTGGTACTCCAGCTCCGGCATTTTCCCTGCTGGATCAAGACGGCAACACAGTGTCACTCAGTGACTTTGCTGGTAAAAAAATTCTTTTCTATTTCTATCCAAAAGCCATGACACCAGGCTGTACGGTTCAAGCGCAAGGTTTGCGTGATACGAAAGCAGAATTGGACGCTCACAATGTGGTCGTGCTTGGCGTCAGCATTGATCCAGTGAAACGCCTAGGTAAATTTATCGAACGTGACAACCTCAACTTTACCTTGTTGTCAGATGAAGATCACGCGGCGGCTGACCAGTTCGGTGTGTGGGGCGAGAAGAAGTTTATGGGTAAAGTCTATGACGGCCTGCACCGCATCAGCTTCCTTATCAATGAAGAAGGTATCATCGAGCACGTCTTTAATAAGTTTAAAACGAAAGATCATCATGAAGTGGTTTTAGATTACTTGAACGGAAACAAGTAACTCATTACTGTCAAAAAAAACGCCAGCGTATCGCTGGCGTTTTTTAATTCGTTGCACTTACACAATAAACTTGTTCAGTATTGCATCTTGCTCACGAACGTTTTCCGTCTGTACTTGCATGGCAATATTGGCGTTTTCTGCAGAGTCAGATACCTGTGTCGACAAGTCTTTAATCTTCACCGTGTTGCTGTTGATCTCTTCCGCTACTAAGCTCTGCTCTTCCGCAGCTGAAGCAATCTGCATGTTCATGTCGGTAATACTCTGAATCGCATCACGAATTTGTTGCAAAGACTCATTCGCTGCCTGAGCTTTTTCCACCGCGTCCACTGCCGTGTTCTTGCTTTCATGCATTGCCGCTGACACTGAACTTGCGCCCGCCTGTAGCTGCTCAATCATGCTGCGAATCTCGGTAGTCGATTCCTGAGTACGCTGCGCAAGTGTTCGAACTTCATCTGCTACCACAGCGAAACCTCGACCAGACTCCCCCGCACGTGCTGCTTCAATAGCCGCATTCAATGCCAATAGGTTGGTTTGATCGGCAATATCATTAATGACTTTAAGGATGGTTTCAATGTTGGCTGTAGCAGACTCTAGACCTTGCACTTCTTCAACGGCTTGATCGATTCGCGCCGACAATGCATCAATCGATGACGTGGTAGCGCTCACCACAGAGGAGCCTTGCTGTGTCGCTTCATCCGCGTCCTTTGCGGCACCTGCAGCACCTTGAGCGTTGTTCGCAACTTCTGTTGCCGTCACAGCCATTTCGTTCATTGCTGTCGCTAGTTGCTCAAGTTCTTGCAATTGGCTGCGCATCGCCTCCGCTGATTCTTGTGAGCCCTGAACCGTCATTTCAGTACCACGAAGGATCTCAGCACCAATGGCTTTCGACTGCTGAATTTGCTTTTGCAAAGTTTCCGTAAAGGTATTGAAGCCTTCCGCCAGCTCAGCAAACTCCTTATCAGTATTCGTGTCCAGACGTTTGGTTAAGTCACCCTGGCCCGAAGCAACATCTTTGATGGCTTCGTTGAGTGTTCCTAGGGGACGCATCAGAACCTTGATTAAAAAGCTTAATACCGCAACGCTTAAGACAACACTTATCAAGGTATAAATAATTGAGCTGTTGCGCATCTCACTAATAGCTGCAAACGCGATGCTCTCATCAACAATCGCACCGATATACCAGTTTTCACTTGGTACTTTAGTAAAGTGAACTAGGTAGGAGCGGCCGTCTTTTTCAATACGTTGATTACCCTCTTGAATAGTCGCTTCTGGCAAATAGGTAGTCAGGTTTTGGCCATTATTCTCGGCATCAGGGTGTGCGATAGTAGTCCCATCAGCGGCGATAATAAACAAGTAACCTGCATCCAATAGGTTGGCACTGTTAACTAAATCCGCTAACCCTGTTAACTCTAAATCGTAAAACATCGCTGCAGTAAACTGGCCATTGTCTCGAACTGGTGTACCGATAGAAATAATAACTTTCTTCGAGGAGATATCGACATAGGGAGCAGTGACGACAAGCTTGCCTTGCGCTTTGGCATCTTTATACCAAGGTCGGATACGCGGATCATAATCAGGACCAGCTTCCCAGCCATCATCATTTTCTACCACAAAACCATCCGCTTCATAGCCGTAACCAACCGCCAGGAAGCTCCCTTTGAGATTGGGTTTCTCAAGAATATCTTTAACTCGTGCTTTATTTTGAGGGTCGAGTTCCATCACCTCAGTGGTAGATTGGGCAAGGGATTTCTTACTCGCCATTTCTGACGTGACAGTGTTTTTCACTCCCTTTACCATCTCTATCAGACTGGTATCTACTAAGTCCTCTACTTCACTCTTTACTGTATTCAGTTGTTGCACCGAGAGTAATACAACGGTCACTAACAACAACGCTGATGATGCAGCAACGATTTTTTGACTAAATCTCATAGTGTCCCTCAAAGATTAATTCGTTTTTAATTTATAGTTGTTATATCTGTATCTAGTATTATCGTCCTAACTACAAAAGACTTAAGAAATTTCTTACAAAATTCATACTTTGTAAAACAATCTTTTAAAAAGTATATACCCTCTGCACAAATAAAAAGCCTCAAAGCTGTCGCTTTGAGGCTTTTTAACTAATAAATTTGTCGATTGAGCCTATCCGGGATGTGAATAGACTTCGTCTTCGTCATTGCTGGGCAGTGCATTCCAGACCGCCTTAACTAACGTGGCTAAAGGGATGGCAAAGAATACACCCCAGAATCCCCATAACCCACCAAATACCAATACAGCCACAATGATAGCCACTGGGTGCAAATTCACCGCTTCAGAGAAAAGAACAGGAACCAGTACATTGCCATCCAAGGCCTGAATGATACCGTAGGCAAGCAATAACCAATAGAATTGCGGCGTGAACCCCCACTGAAACAACCCCACCATCGCGACAGGTACGGTCACCGCCGCAGCACCGATGTAGGGGATTAAAACCGATAAGCCTACAGCAACCGCAAGTAATACCGAGTAACGCAAGTCTAGAATGGCAAATGTCACATAACTCACACCACCGACTATTAAGATTTCCATTACTTTGCCACGAATGTAGTTGGAGATTTGATCATTCATTTCATGCCAAACTTTGGTCGCCAACTTACGATTCCGTGGCAAAAGGCCACTCGCCATGGCAATCATCTCTTGCTTATCTTTAAGCAGGAAAAACACCAGTAGTGGAACCAGAATAAGGTAAACAGCTAGGGTAGCAATGCTCACCAATGAAGCTAGTGAGCCTTTAACAACCGTCTCACCCATCACAATGACTTGATTCTTCGCGTTGGTCACCAGAGATTCAACAATTTGGAAGTTATCCAACTCAGGATAACGTTGCGGAAGCTCCGCAATCACTTTTTGCAGTCCTGAATACATCGAAGGAATATCGTTAATAAGATTGCCGACTTGCTGCCAGATAGTTGGCACAAGGCCAAACACCGCTACCAACATCAAACTAGTAAAACCGAGAATCACTAAGATGACCGACAACGTTCTTGGAATACCAAGACGAGACAACTGAGAAACAGGCCATTCCAGCAAGTAAGCCAATACAATCGCAACAAGCAAAGGCGCGATCAGATTGCCGAAGAAATAAATCGTGATAAAACCGAAGAGCAGGATCGCAACCAAGCTCACAGCATGTGGATCAGAAAAACGTCGTTTGTACCAACGACTCACCATCTCAAACATTCGACAAGATTCCTTTAGTCACTTGCAAACAGTAATAACCATCCAGCTCTTCGCAGACCAACTCGAAGGATTGCTTTAGCAGGAAATGTTTTATATCTGACATCGAACTAGGATCTGAAACATAAATTGTTGTTTGTTGCCCCGCACATAACCCTGTAGTGTGACGCTTGGCAAGTAACAATGCCATAGGACAACGCTCTTGACGCAGATCCAAAAGATTCTGTTCCATTCTTTAGCTCGATGCTTATCATAGGGAGAATATTGTATAGTGTTTTTTTCCAAGCGTCAGTGCAAATACGCCGATGCGAAGAAAAGTTTCACTTTGTCATGACTTAATGCAATGGAACGCTTTACACTCGACAGATGAAATAAAGGCGGTCTATTCATCATTTGGTAGCCAATCGACGGTGAAACCAACTCAGTAAAAGAGTGTCAAACGCTATACCCCCAAGCCTGTGACATCGCTGATTATAACCGAATGACTCAGACTAAGTGGATAGACCAAATGATCACGGAGTATCACCAGTAAAATATGTTTAAACGTACGCGTTCACTTGTTTGCATTTGCTTAGCAACTTCGTTGGGTATCCAAACACCCACCTATGCCAATACACTCGACTTACCCGATATTGGTACGGCAGCCAGTAGCACTTTGACCATAGATCAAGAGCTACAGTACGGTGATGCCTACATGCGCATGCTGCGTAACAACCAACCTATCGTCAATGACCCAGTTCTGAATGAATATATTGACAGCTTAGGTCACCAGTTGGTCGCCAGCGCCAGTGATGTAAAAACCCCGTTTACCTTCTTTATGATCCGTGACCGCAATATCAATGCTTTTGCTTTTTTTGGTGGTTACGTTGCTCTGCATACTGGGCTATTTCTTCATGCCAAAAGTGAAAGCGAGTTGGCTTCCGTTGTCGCACACGAGATAGCGCACGTTACTCAGCGTCACCTCGCCCGCAGTATGGAAGAACAAGCAAGGCGCTCTCCTGCAACGATGGCGGCGTTGGCAGGCTCATTGCTTCTCGCTATCGCTGCCCCTGAAGCGGGTATCGCCGCGATTACCGCAACCACTGCTGGCAATATTCAGGGCCAGATCAACTATACACGCAGCAACGAGAAAGAAGCTGACCGATTTGGCATAGACACACTCGCCAAAGCGGGTTTTGACGTGAACGCAATGCCGCGTTTCTTCAGCCGCTTAGCCGATGAATATCGATATGCCAGTAAGCCACCACCCATGCTCTTAACGCACCCGCTGCCAGAAGATCGTATCACCGACAGCCGAGCAAGAGCACAAAATTATCCGGCAAGAAGAATTGACCCTTCACTGAATTACAACCTTGCTCGTGCTCGTATTGTCGCTCGCTATGCTAGTATCAATGCTAAAGCCGCCATGGATTGGTTGACTCGTACAGAGAAGAAGGCACCTGCGAGCCTGAAATCTTCGTTTCAATATGGTCGAGCTCTGGTCCACTTAGACAATAATGAGCTGGATAAAGCTAACACGATCTTACAATCATTGACTCAACAGCAACCGGACAACAACTTCTACTTAGACGCCATGTCCGATTTGTATATTGCGCAGAAAAAGGCTGGTGAAGCAGAGAAAATGCTGCAAAAAGCGTTGAAAAGTAAACCAAACAACGCCGTGTTAACCATCAATTATGCCAACGCTCTGATGAAGCAGGATAAAAATGCAGAAGCGGTGCGTGTCCTTCAGCGCTATACCCATGATAACCCTAACGACGTGAATGGTTGGCATTTACTGTCTGAAGCCAGTATTCATCTTGGCCGCAGCGACGAGGATCTTGCGGCTCGTGCGGAAATTTTAGCGTTGAAAGCCAATTGGAATAAGGCAATTCAGTATTACACTCAAGCCAGCCAACTGGCTGAACTTGGCAGCCTACAGCAAGCACGTTACGATGCACGCATCGATCAGCTTATGGTTCAGCGCGATCGTTTTATGGCTCTACAATAATGATGGAATGGATAGCACGCCGTTCCCAATAACTCGGAGACTCAACTTATGTCAGTCGTGATTTATCACAACCCTCGTTGCTCAAAAAGCCGCCAAACCCTGGCACTTCTGGAAGAAAAGAATATTCAACCAGACATCATCAGATATCTCGACACACCACCGAGCGTGGCTGAATTAAAATCCCTGTTTGCGCAGCTCAGCCTAGATAACGTCCGAGCTATGATGCGTACCAAGGAAGACGTTTACAAAGAGCTCAACCTAGCCGATGCAACAGACGAACAACTGTTTGAAGCAATGTCAGCTAATCCAAAATTGATTGAACGCCCTATCGTCATCAGCAATGGTCAGGCGAAACACGGTCGCCCTCCAGAACAGGTGCTCGATATTCTATGAGTTGCCAGATTGTCGTTCTTTATTATAGCCGACACGGTTCTACCCTCGCATTAGCACGACAAATCGCCCGAGGAATAGAATCTATTCCTCACTGCGAAGCCTTGATTCGAACAGTGGAAGACATAGATGAAAGGCAAACGGCCCAAGATCCTGTACTGACGTTAAATGAACTGAAAGCATGTCACGGTCTCGCCATGGGTAGCCCGGTCTGGTTTGGTAATATGTCAGCGTCATTGAAACACTTCTGGGACCAGACGACTTCATTATGGGTGTCTGGCGATTTGATCGATAAGCCTGCATGCGTCTTTAGCTCATCTTCTAGTTTACATGGCGGGCAAGAGACCACCCTACAAACCATGATGTTGCCTCTGCTACACCATGGCATGATGATCTTAGGGATTCCGTATTCTGAGCCAACACTGCACACCACGCAAACAGGTGGAACGCCTTACGGGGCGACATCGGTAACGCATGACGGATCATCGCTAAGTCAAGATGAAATGGAACTGGCACAACAACTGGGCAAACGCTTGGCAATCACTGCGTTAAAAATGAAGGACTGATGGCATGCAGGAAATGCAATCTCAAACCAAATTATTTCGGCTTCTAGCGTTATGTGGAAACCTCGGCCTGCTTGCTTGGGTGGCCTTATGGCAACTGAGCTTATCTCCTCACCCTCATATTAGCAATATTTCGCTTGCTATTGCTTGGAGCATTCCACTGCTGTTGCCGTTACCCGGCATTCTAGCTGGAAAACCGTACACACACGCTTGGGCCAACTTCGTGCTGATGCTGTACTTTCTGCATGCTTTAACCATACTTTATATCGACGATGGTGAACGCTGGTTAGCAGGGGTAGAACTGATGCTTACTGCTGCGGCCTTCGCCGGTAACATTCTTTATGCACGCTCGCGTGGTAAAGAGTTAGGGCTCAAGCTCAAACGGCTGTCAAAAGTAGAAAAAGAAGAAAAAGAACGGTTCGAATAAAAAAGGTCTGGCATTTGCCAGACCTTTTTACTATTCAATCAGTTCATCAATGGTAGCCTGATCACTGTCTGGCTCAGAGCTTTCAGTCTCTTGGCCTAAGATAATCGAGGGTTTACCTTGCCACTCATAGAGTAGTGTTTGCTCTGCAGGAGCAACGGTAGGTACATCCCCTGTGTGCTCTTCCGTCTTCACAGGCTGACCACTACTATCGACCTCTGTTTGCTGCTCAAGCTGCGATGGCTGCTCTAAGAAAGACGGCGCCTCACTTGCACTGTCCAGTTGTACTACTGGGCCCATTCGAAGGACTTCTTGCTCAAATTCTGCCTGAGAAGCGAGCAAGTGAACATTAAAGGTCACGTGATTACCCTGAATTTTCTGAATATCTAACGATGCTACTGAGCTCAGCGTCTTAAGCTGCTTTTCTAAAGTAAAAAAGTCGACAGCATTGTCTAGTGAAGTAAATCGTACCTTAATGGTTTCAGAAGATTCGCTGGCGACAACAACCGCACTCTTTTTCGCATAGTAGTCACTGATTTGGTTCACCATCTTAGCCGCAGAATCTGCACCACTGTTTGAACCAGAGACAGGGGCTTGGCGTGTTACACCGATGGTTGCAGGTTTTTGATCATACAAAGTCCAGCGCAACGATTTACCCTGCACTCGCACAACGATTACAGCATCAACGGGATAACGCTGGCTCGCTTCACCAACAGGACGAGCAAAGCCACCCCACAGGTCAGAGGCAGCGACCCCTGTAATGTCGTCGAAATCTCCAACAGGCACAGTCAGAGGTAATCCACGCTTTTGAGCTTCAACGCGCATCTGATTCAATAATGGGGAATCTGAGTGTTCCCAACTAATACTGCGGTCATACTGCGTCTCTTCAACTAGCCATACCAGCAAGTTGGCACGGGCTGCTGGCCAAATCGGGAGCTGAGCCTGACTTAGTAGAGAGCGGATATGAGGAGCGCTAAAGCCTAGTCGAAGTGTTTGCTGGCCATCAAGCTGACCGTAGCTGATTTGCGAAAGGTACTGAGAATTTTGTTTCAGAGCCTTTTGTACGACCTGATTCGATAGCGCACTTTGATCGCCAGAAGCACGAACGATGATCTCTTTCATTCCATCAACACGAGCTTGTACGTCGGCATTTTCAACGCTTTGATCAAGTACAATCTCAGTTTGATATAAATCTACATTGGTCAAAGCAGCGGCAGGGAACCCCACCAGCCCTAAAGCCAACAAAACTAAATGGCGCATAGCTTTCCTAAGGTCAATTCTTCATTGCAGCTTCGGATGATAAGCAACTATCCCATCTTGAGCAACTAAAGGTCGGATTTATGTGTTTTAGCACCCTTAACTTATCACGCTAACAGATGAGTTAATTATTGTTTATTTGACCTACTTCAGATTGCAAACGATTGCTAAGGTGATAAAATCCCGCGAATTTTATTTTTCTGTTGAGCATTGACCTATTGCTCTTCGATCTAACATACAAGGAGTAAGCTATGAAAAACGCCATCCAAGGTGCGCAGATGCTATTTGTCGCATTTGGGGCTCTCGTGTTAGTGCCGTTGCTGACCGGATTAGACCCTAGTGTCGCTCTGTTTGGTGCAGGCGTCGGCACCCTTCTTTTTCAACTTGTTACTCGCCGCTCTGTTCCTATCTTTCTTGCTTCCTCTTTTGCTTTTATTGCTCCTATTCTCTATGGAGTTCAAACCTGGGGTATTCCCGCCACTATGGGGGGGCTAATGGCAGCTGGCTGCGTATATGTTGCTATGGGAGCGCTAATTAAAGCACGTGGTGTAGAAATTATTCACAGGTTGCTTCCACCCGTAGTTGTCGGACCGGTCATCATGGTAATTGGTTTAGGCTTGGCTCCGGTAGCGGTCAATATGGCGCTGGGCAAAGTAGATGGCTCACAAGTCATTGATGGCAATGCTTCTTTGGTAATCTCAGTTGCGTCTTTGTTAACGACCATCATTCTAAGCGTTTTCGCCAAAGGTTTCCTCAAACTGACCCCCATTCTCGGTGGTATCATTGTCGGCTATGCGCTGAGCCTAGGTTATGGCATCGTTGACTTCGAGCCAGTGCATAAAGCGGCTTGGTTTGCATTGCCAAACTTTACCACTCCAGAATTTAACATCAACGCTATCTTGTTTATGATTCCTGTCGCGATTGCACCTGCTGTTGAACACGTAGGGGATATGCTTGCAATCTCGAACGTAACAGGTAAGGACTACATTAAAAAGCCTGGCTTACATCGCACCATTGCTGGTGACGGTGTGGCAACCATAGCCGCTTCTATGGTCGGTGCTCCACCAAATACGACCTACTCAGAAGTGACGGGAGCAGTCATGCTGACTAAAGCGTTTAATCCTGTGATCATGACATGGGCCGCAGTAAGTGCGATTGTGTTAGCACTAGTAGGAAAGCTTGGTGCAGCACTGCAGACCATACCTATGCCTGTCATGGGCGGTATTATGATTTTGCTGTTTGGCTCAATAGCCACTGTCGGTTTAAATACGTTGATTAAGAATAATGTCGACCTGCACAAATCACGTAATCTGGTTATCGTCGCAATCACCCTAGTATTTGGGATCGGTGGTATGGCTTTTGGCATCGGCGAGTTCAGCCTTCAAGGTGTGAGTTTATGCGGTATTGTTGCTATTCTGCTTAACCTATTGCTTCCGAAAGACTTGGGCGAAAACCATGTCGTGGATAACGCTCAGATGGAAGAAGAAACGAAGTAGAATCGAGAATCGAGAATCGAGAATCGAGAATCGAGAATCGAGCAGTTTTGGAGGGTTGGCGTTTTGCGTCAACCCTTTTTTGGAAAACTGGAAAACTGGAAAACTGGAAAACTGGAAAACTGGAAAACTGGAAAACTGGAAAACTGGAAAACTGGAAAACTGGAAAACTGGAAAACTGGAAAACTGGAAAACTGTGTCTTCCAAAGGACAAGTCCTGTCAACACTCTGTAGAACTTTTAGCAGGGCAACGCTTTCCCGAAACGAAGTGTTCCATAGGGCGCAGCCCGTTCCAAAATCCCGAAGGACGAAGTCCGTTCCCTAATCCCCTACCCACACAGCTCTGCAAATTGCCCATGAGTCAATGCAGCCAAATCTCTTGGCGCTAATTCTATTTCCAAACCACGTTTACCAGCACTCACACAAATCGTCTCCCTGTGCTGTGCGCTCTGATGAATGAAAGTAGGTAACATTTTTTTCTGGCCAAGCGGGCTAATTCCCCCTACCACGTAACCCGTCGTTTTTTGCGCGATATCAGGGTTCGCCATTTCTACCTTCTTCGCTTTCGCAGCTTTAGCGGCCAGTTTCAGATTCAGTTTTTGATCGACCGGAATCACTGCAACCGCCAAGTGTTTAGGCTCACCATTGATACAGAACAATAGGGTTTTAAATACTTGCTCTGGGTCTTGCCCTAAAGCTTCAACCGCTTCCAAACCATAACTCTCGGTGCGGGGATCGTGGTCATAGTGATGAACGATGTGGGTGACTTTTTTCTTCTTTGCGAGGTTGATTGCAGGAGTCATGCTAGTTCCATAGGGTCAATAACAAAAAGCGCTGCAAAATGAGCAGCGCTTTAAGTTAATGAGATTTCGAAGTTTTAGTCAACTTACTTGTAAACAATCTCGCCAGCAGGAGCGTACTTGTTCACATCAACAGGGCTGTTCTCTTCTAGATACTCTTTTAGAACTTCAGCGTCTACGAAACCAGTGTTGACGTAGCCTGGGTGCCCTGTCAGTTTAGGGTAGCCGTCGCCACCAGCCGCATTAAAGCTTGGGATAGTGAAACGGTAAGTCTTATCTA
Source organism: Vibrio sp. T11.5 (assembly GCF_027587155.1). NCBI lineage: Bacteria > Pseudomonadati > Pseudomonadota > Gammaproteobacteria > Vibrionales > Vibrionaceae > Vibrio > Vibrio sp. T11.5. The sequence goes on along the minus strand of NZ_JAPPTP010000036.1, from coordinate 12,372 downwards.
AACGAAGCTGTTCACCACCGATCACAACATTCGATACTTTGCCATTTGCCACTGTCATAGAAATACCGGCAAACTGCGCATATGCACCAGAATCAATAGGTTTAGTTGCAACAACGTTCAGGTAATCCAGAACCTCTTTACCTGACATATCCGTGTAAGTGACGATATTCGCGAATGGCTGAACTTTCAGTACGTCTTTATACGTTACGTCGCCCGCTTCGATTGAATCGCGTACACCACCAGAGTTCATGACGGCGAAATCAGCTTTCGCACGTTCCATGTGTGCTGCCGCAATCAAACGACCTAGGTTAGTTTGCTTGAATCGAACGACATTACGGTCACCTTCTAGTTTACCGTTGGTGTCTGCAATCTTAATGTCCAACTGCGCTTTACCTTTTTCTTGGTAAGGACGTAGGAATTCCAGTAGCTCTTCATCTTGCTTGATTTCATCTTCAATAAGAACACGCTGCTTCTTACCGTCAATTTTAACCTTCTTCTTAAGGTTCACTGGGATTAGGTCATAGCTCACCATCTCTAGCTCGCCATTACGGAATTCGTAATCTGCACGACCTACATATTTACCCCACTCATGAGCCTGAACAATGTAGGTACCGTTTTGCAGATCTGGCTTACATTCATCAGAAGGTTTGAAGTTCTTTTTAACGACATTTGGAGCTTCCATACAGACTGGTTCTTGAGAGTGACCACCCACAATCATGTCTAGAGAACCTTCATCTAGGTAACGAGCAAGAGCCACATCACCTGGTGCATTTACACCACGCTTACCATCTTCGTAATGGCCCATATGTGTAACAGCAAAAATCAAATCGGGCTTTTCTGTTTTTTTAAGCTCAGCGATCAACTTTTTCGCTTCAACTTTAGGATCGCGGAAATCGATACCATCAATAAACTCTGGGTTACCGATTTTCGCCGTATCTTCCGTGGTTAGACCAATAACAGCAATTTTAATACCCTGCTTATCAAACATCTGGTAAGGCTGGAACATACGCTCACCTGTTTCTTTATCATAGATGTTTGCTGAAAGCATTGGGAAGTTAGCCCACTCTTGTTGTTTGAAAAGCACGTCAAGTGGATTATCGAACTCGTGGTTACCTAGAGCCATTGCGTCGTAACCGATTTTGTTCATACCTTTAAAATCTGGTTCTGCGTCTTGCAGATCAGACTCTGGCACACCCGTATTGATGTCACCACCTGAGAGTAAAAGAAGGCTTCCCCCTTCGGCTTCGACTTCCGCACGCAACTCGTCAACCAATGTTTTACGAGCAGCCATACCATACTCACCATATTTATTCTGCCAAAAACGACCATGGTGGTCATTGGTGTGCAGAACCGTCAACTTATAAGTTTTATCCGTCTCCCACTCTTGTTGGGGTGCTGTCGCACAACCAGCGAGAGTTGCAAGAATCGCTGCGCTTAGTGCGGTTTTTACAATTAGGCGTTGCTTCATTGTTATACCTTTGAAATTTTTTGGGGTTTTCACTGCATTAAATACCGAGTGCATTGAACAGACATGGTCAGCAATTCATCGCTGATAACTCAGTAAAACTTGAACCAGTTTAAGTTAACCTATTTGGAGTAACATCTTGATTTCATATTTATGTAGAGCAGATCACCCTAATTGATATTTAAGTGTGTAACAAAGCAGCATAATTGCACTTGTTCTAACAAACGGTCACAAGCAAACGATTGACTGTGAGTGAATGTCACTAAACCGTTAGTGTGAGATTGACCGTTTGCTCAACACAGAACGAAAACATCCCCGTCTTATTGAGCGAGGTCATCGTGCATTTAAAGCACTACGAAAACAAAAAAGGTGAGTCAATTGACTCACCTTTTTTTAAACATCGAAGACTATTTAATCTCAATATGCTCGAAGCCTTTAATCAAGTCATCCAGCGCTTTCATTTGCGCGAGGAAAGGTTCCAACTTGTCTAACGGCAATGCTGATGGGCCATCACATCTTGCTTGCTCTGGGTCGGGATGTGCTTCAATAAATAGACCTGCAATACCAGTCGCAAGACCCGCTTTTGCCAATTCAACCGTCTGCTCACGGCGACCGCCAGATGCTGAACCTGAAGGATCACGCATTTGCAGTGCGTGGGTCACATCAAAAATAATTGGGCTACCTTTTGACGCTTTCTTCATCACACCGAAGCCAAGCATATCAACCACTAGGTTATCATAACCATGACAAGAACCACGCTCACATAGAATGATATTGTCATTGCCGCATTCACTGAACTTATCAACAATGTTCCCCACCTGGCCCGGACTCATAAACTGAGGTTTTTTAACGTTAATCACAGCACCTGTTTTTGCCATCGCTTCAACAAGATCAGTTTGGCGAGCCAAAAACGCTGGCAGCTGGATTACATCCACCACGTCAGCGACAGGCTGCGCCTGAGCTTCTGTGTGTACATCAGTAATAATTTTCACACCGAACGTGTCTTTAAGCTCTTGGAAAATTTTCATTCCCTCCTCAAGACCTGGACCGCGGTATGAATGAACAGAGCTACGATTCGCCTTGTCAAAAGACGCTTTGAACACATATGGAATGCCAAGCTTTTCTGTCACTTTGACATAGTGTTCACAGATCTGCATAGCCAGATCACGAGATTCAAGAACATTCATGCCCGCAAACAACGTAAACGGCTTGTCGTTGGCAACTGGAATATCACCAACATGAACGATTTTCTGTTCCATTATTTTCTCTCTATTTCTATGTATATATGCCAACCTAGTGCTGGGCTTAATGTAGTGTCACTTGAGTTTCACTCATAGCGTTAACTTGATTTTTTAGCAGCTCAGCTGCCGGGTCATCGGGACATTGGTCGATAAAATACTGATAATCACTCAATGCCATCTGGTGACAATCGAGCTGCTGATAGATAAACCCACGATCACGTATTTCATACGGGTCATCAGGAACAAAAGTCAGTGCTAAATCCGTGCACTTCAAGGCCAAAGTATAGCGCTCTTCACGCAGCAATGCGCTCTTGAGGAGTGCCAGCCAGCGGCCAATGACTGTCGGATTATCAACCGATTTGAGATGCTCATGTTTCAGAGTCGCTAATGGCCCACTATGACCAATCAACCACGCACCGAGTACATGCTTAGAGACGTACTCGCCATTGAACGGGTTGATAAACTGAGGGCTTTCTCCATACCACTCCAGCTTTAGCAAAAACTGACTTGGAAAGGTCACACCCGTAATGGGAAAGCCTAACTTGCGTCCTAAATAGAGTAATACCGCACCTAAGCTGACCGGAATACCCTTGCGACGTTCAAGGACTTTATCAATAAACGCATTGGAAGAGTCGTAATAAGCTTCCTGATCGCCAGTAAAACACCACTCGTGATAAAACAGTCTTAATAACGAATCAAAACGCTGCTTTTCGTCCGCATCTTGGCTCAAGTTCAGCTCTGCTTCTTTCAGTAATCGATGCAATTCTCTCTCGGCCCACTGATCATTAGTTGTAGGGTTGATCGCTTTATTCAGTATCAATGCCCCTTCTGCCAGTTCGATGGCGTCAAAATCTTCATCAAACAACTCAAGCATGAATATTACCTAGAACCCCTTAACCTAAAAATATTGGCGCTTTACTGATAGCGACTTTGCCAGCCATTGCTAACCAGCCTAGTGCCCCAAAGAAAGAAAACGTACGCAGTAGTTTATTTTTACCTAGTTTAAGTGCAAAGAATCCAAGTGCGATGTAGGCCAGTACACAAGTGATCTTCTCAGTCAGCCAAGGGGCTGCTGGTGTAAAAGGAATAAAGCCCGTGATAAATATCAGACCGATGCCAGACAACAATAGACAGGTATCATTGATATGGGGAAAGATCTTAAAAAACTTCTTCTCAAGTAAACCTGAGTTTGCCATCATCATCGCATAACGAACAGACAATAAAGTGGCACTGATTGCTATCGTCAATAGGTGAAAGTGCTTTAAACCTTCGTACATAATTATCTCTCTTGCTTATCTGGAGAAAATTGACCTATGGTTACGCGGTCGTTTTCGCCGTAGTCTTTATAAGTTGTAATATTGTGGTACCCCAGTAAGCCCAGAATCTCTCTCACTGCCGCACCTTGATCGTAACCGTGCTCAAACATCAGCCAGCCATCGCACTGAAGGAAGTTGAGTGCCTGACTTGAAATATGTTTGATGTCAGCCAATCCGTTATCTTTTGCCACTAAAGCGCTCAGCGGTTCAAATCGCACGTCTCCCTGTGCCAGATGCGGGTCATGCTCTTCAATATAAGGAGGGTTTGATACTATGAGAGCAAACTTTGTACCACTTCCTATAGGTTCAAACCAGCTGCCTGATAAAAATTGTGCATTGCGAATACCCAGATGTTCAGCATTAGACTCAGCGAGCTGTTTAGCTTCTTGCTTGAGATCGATACCCCAAACTTGACGGTTTGGTAACTCTGAAGCAATGGCGAGCGCAATCGCGCCGGTTCCTGTGCCTAAATCGAGAATATCACCTTGATTATAAATAGCTTTCTCTAAGGCAATTTCAACCAAACGCTCAGTATCTGGACGTGGAATAAGCGTACTGGGGGCGACTTTTAGCGGCAATGACCAGAACTCACGTTCCCCAGTAATGTAAGCGACAGGTTCGCCATTGATTCGACGCTGTAAGTTCGCTTCAAAAGCCAAGATTGCTTCTGAATCCAGAATTTTATCAGGCCACGTAAGCAGAAAGGAGCGAGGTTTGTTGAGGGTGTGGCAAAGCAATACCGCCGCGTCAAGAGAGGGCGAATCACTGCCACTCTCTTGAAGTCTATGGGCGGCACTTTTTAGTGTGTGTTCAACACTGTGCAGTGCAGTCATTGATTAGTTGTTCTCAGCCAACGCCGCAAGTTGATCCGCCTGATGTTCCTGAATAACAGGTTCAACCAAGCATCCTAGATCCCCTTCCATGACTTCGTTAAGACGGTAGACAGTCAGGTTAATACGGTGGTCCGATACACGACCTTGTGGATAATTGTAAGTGCGAATACGGTCACTACGGTCACCAGAACCAAGCAGGTTCCGTCGAGTATCAGATTCTTCAGCTGCCCGTTTCGCTTCTTCCGCCTGAATAATTCGAGCGGCAAGTACCGACATGGCCTTAGCTTTGTTTTTGTGTTGAGAACGCTCATCCTGACATTCGACTACCGTTCCTGTCGGCAAGTGGGTAATACGAATAGCAGAATCTGTCGTGTTAACGTGCTGACCACCAGCTCCAGAGGCGCGGAAGGTATCAATCTTTAGGTCAGCCGCTTTAATTTCTGGGATTTCCGCTTCTGGAATCTCGGCCATGATAGCCACAGTACATGCGGAAGTGTGGACGCGACCTTGCGATTCAGTCGCTGGCACACGCTGAACACGGTGACCACCTGATTCAAACTTCAATACGCCATAAGCACCGTCTCCAGACACCTTAGCGATCATTTCTTTGTAACCACCGTGCTCTGCCTCATTCGAAGACATAACTTCAATACGCCAGCCATTTTTCTCAGCAAACTTACTGTACATACGGAAAAGATCACCGGCAAAGATACCCGCTTCGTCGCCACCGGCGCCCGCACGGATTTCTAAGAAACAGTTGCGGTCGTCATTTGGATCTTTTGGCAACAACAAAATTTGCAGCTCGTCACTGAGACGCTCGATAGTTTCTTTTGCTTCTTTGATCTCTTCCTGAGCCATTTCGCGCATCTCTGCGTCATCTTCCTTCGCCATTTCTTCAGCGGCTACCAAGTCTTCTTGAGCTTGCTGGTAAGCCTGAAAACACTTAGTGACTTCCTCTAACTGAGAGTACTCTTTTGATAAGGAACGGAATTTATTTTGGTCACCGATCACGTCCGGATCGCCAAGTAGATGTTGAACTTCTTCGTAACGCTCAACCAATGTTTCTAGCTTAGTTAGAATCGAGGCTTTCATAGTTTTCTTAACTCAGGGTTCGATAAATTGGGCGTCTTTGACGGCCAAAAAAATTAGGAGTCTTCCAGACCCAAACTTTGTCTTAGCGTAGCAAGCTTAGCTGGCTCGCCTTGCTCCGCCGCATTTTGTAAAGCTCGGGTTGGAGCATGAATCAATTTGTTTGTCAGTTTGTTGCTGAGTTCAAGCAGAACCTTTTCGGGCTCGACGCCTGCGGCTAATGACTGAAGGCTTTTGCTCAGCAGATCTTCTCGAATGTCGTTAGCCGACTTACGGTAGTCGCGAATACTGTCGACCGCTTGGAGAGAGCGTAGCCAAGACATAAAGATGGCGCTCTCTTCACTGACAATCGCTTCCGCCTGAATGGCTTCCACTTTTCGCTGTTCCATGTTGTTTTCGACAATTGACTGCAAATCATCCACAGAATAAAGGTATGCATCATCCAATTCCGCAACTTGCGATTCAATATCACGCGGGACAGCGATATCAACCAACAGAATTGGCTGGTGCCGACGAGCTTTCAGTGCACTTTCCACCATACCTTTACCAATGATTGGCAACGGACTGGCGGTGGAGCTTATCACAATATCAGCGCGAGGGAGATGTTCTGGTATCTCAGGCAAGCCAATAATCTGAGCCCCAAATTGTTCCGCGAGAGGCATAGCACGCTCTCTAGTGCGGTTAGCAACGATCATCTTGCTACAACCATTACTTGCCAGATGTTTAGCAACCAACTCAATCGTCTCACCCGCACCCACCAATAATACGGTCGAATCACGCAGTGATTCAAAGATGTGCTTCGCTAATGTGCAGGCTGCATAAGCGACAGACACCGCATTACCACCGATATCGGTTTCTGTTCTGACACGTTTTGCAACAGAAAATGTCTTCTGGAACAGTTTTTCCATCGCAGTATCAACCGCTTTGTGCTCACGAGAATCTGAATAGGCTTGTTTGACTTGTCCGAGGATTTGCGGTTCGCCTAATACCAAAGAGTCTAAACCACAAGAGACTCGCATCAAATGACGAATAGCGGCTTGCTCTTCATGGACATAGAGGCTGGGTTTTAAATCTTCCGGGCTAACCTGATGAAATTGTGCCAACCAATCAATGACCTTGCTTTTTCCGGAAGACTTAACATCGCAATATATTTCAGTACGATTACACGTAGAAATAATCACACTGCCGTTTACAAGAGGGTTATCGCCTAACTGATTAAGTGCTTGAGGTAACTTCTCCGGTCCAAATGCGACTTTTTCTCGCAACTCTACCGAAGCTGTATTGTGGTTAATACCTATGGCAAGCAAAGACATGTAATCAAGGTTCTCTGAATCGGCGAATAAACAAATAAGAACGGAATTTTACTTGATGACCCAATTTAATTAAAGGGTATCCGGGATATGTTTTCATGACTTCGTGATTTCAATGATATAGTGTGGCACAAGATAAGGACTAAAATGGATAAATTATCAGCAATGGCGGCTTACTTTCGTCCCTTACTCATTTTTCTACTCTCTGGGTTGATTCTGTCTGGTTGTACCACGCTCAACACCAGTAAAACCAATGTCGAATGGCAAACTCATCAGCAACGCTTGGACAGTATTCTTCAGTATCAATCTAGCGGTAAACTGGGCTACATTTCTCCTCAACAGCGCCAATCTCTAAATTTTCATTGGAAGCACAGTCCAGAGGCAAGTCAGCTTCGACTCACCACCTTTATCGGCCAGACTGCGCTGAACCTGAAAATTACGCCAATTGGTGCTTCAGTCGAAACCTATGAAGACCAGACCTACACTTCGCACGATGCCCAATCGCTTATTTATCGCCTAACAGGCCTCACCTTACCTGTTGAGCAACTTAATAACTGGTTCTTAGGTAGCCCCATTAACGCTGACACATACCGACTCAATGACACCAATACTTTGGCCTCATTGACTAAACAGATTAATGGGCAAATCTGGCAACTTGATTATCTTAACTATCAAGATATCCAGTATCAGGGTAACGTTTTACCTTTGCCACAGAAGCTAAAGTTGAAACAAGGCGATATTTCAATCAACATCGTTATATCCAAATGGAATCTTGATCAATGATCAGCGAAACAACGCATTGGCCTTCACCGGCAAAATTGAACCTTTTCTTATACATCATAGGTCGCCGTGACAACGGTTATCACGAGTTGCAAACCTTATTCCAGTTTGTTGATCATGGTGACACCCTCACTATCACTGCTGATCAGAGTGGTGAAATCCGATTGACGCCCGATCTGCCGGGCGTAGCTTTGGAAGACAATCTGATTTGGCAGGCGGCTATGGCACTGAAAGCGAAAACAGATTGTTCATACGGTGCACAAATCGAATTAGACAAAGTGCTGCCAATGGGCGGAGGCATCGGCGGTGGCTCATCAAACGCAGCAACTGTTTTAGTCGCTCTGAATCACCTGTGGCAGACTCACCTATCAGAACATGAATTGGCGGAGATTGGGTTAGGGCTTGGCGCTGACGTACCGGTGTTTACACGCGGATTTTCGGCATTTGCTGAGGGCGTAGGCGAAGCGTTAACTCAGACTGAACCTGAAGAAAAGTGGTACCTCGTCGTTAGACCGGATGTGGCCATCGCAACTGTGGATATTTTCACTCACCCTGCCTTGACTCGAAACACACCAAAGCGTGATCTGGCAACACTTCTTGACAGCCCGTACGAAAACGATTGCGAAAAAATTGTTCGAATGCTCTACCCAGAGGTTGATAAGCAACTTTCTTGGCTGCTACAATATGCGCCGTCAAGACTGACGGGGACCGGATCCTGCGTTTTTGCTGAGTTTTCAAGCCAAAATGAGGCCAACAAGGTTCTTGAAAGAATGCCTGACAACGTCTCTGCTTTTGTAGCAAAAGGGAAGAACATTTCTCCTTTACATGAGACGCTCGCTAAGTATTGCTTAGCCCACAATATATCTATCTAAATACTGGACGCAACCCTGAGGTTTCCACCGTGCCTGATATGAAGCTATTTGCTGGTAACGCTACACCTGAACTAGCCCAACGTATTGCTGATCGTCTATACATCTCTCTTGGTGATGCAAGTGTTTCTCGTTTTTCGGATGGCGAAGTCGCTGTACAAATTAACGAAAACGTACGTGGTAGTGATGTTTTTATCATTCAATCTACCTGCGCACCAACTAACGACAACCTAATGGAACTTGTAGTGATGATTGACGCAATGCGCCGCGCTTCAGCGGGCCGTATTACAGCAGTTATCCCTTACTTTGGTTACGCTCGCCAAGACCGTCGTGTGCGCTCAGCGCGTGTGCCAATTACAGCAAAAGTTGTTGCTGACTTCCTTTCTAACGTTGGCGTTGACCGCGTCCTCACTATCGACCTACACGCAGAGCAAATTCAGGGATTCTTCGACGTCCCTGTAGATAATATTTTCGGTACACCTGTTTTGCTCGAAGATATGGAAGCGCGAGGTCTTGAAAATCCAGTTGTGGTTTCTCCAGATCTTGGCGGTGTTGTACGTGCTCGTGCGACAGCTAAAGCTTTAGGCGACATCGATATCGCTATCGTTGATAAACGTCGTCCACGCGCGAACGTTTCCGAAGTGATGAACTTGATTGGTGATGTAGAAGGCCGTGACTGTGTGATCGTTGATGATATGATCGATACTGGCGGCACTCTATGTAAAGCGGCAGAAGCGCTAAAAGAACGTGGAGCTAAGCGTGTCTTTGCTTACGCAACTCACGCCGTGTTCTCTGGCAACGCCGCTCATAACATCAAGAATTCGGTACTGGACCAAGTCATCGTGACAGATTCCATTACTCAATCAAAAGAAATGCAAGCCACGGGTAAAGTGACGACGCTGAGCTTATCGCGTATGTTGGCTGAAGCCATCCGTCGTATTAGCAACGAAGAGTCTATCTCTGCCATGTTCAACTAAGCTTGGATTAGATAAGAATGACTTAAAAACACCCCACTTTGGGGTGTTTTTTTATGGCAATAAACTGGCAGTCAACGCACACCTCGCCCGAGCTAAGAAATCTGTGCTATCATACTGCGCTTTTTGAGATTCCAAGAGAGATCCTAACCTTGAGTCAACCGATCAAACTTCTTGTCGGCCTTGCCAATCCTGGGCCTGAATATGCCAGAACTCGCCATAATGCGGGGGCTTGGGTAGTAGAAGAACTGGCACGTGTTCATAACATCACACTGAAAAACGAAACGAAGTTTTTTGGCCTGACTGGACGCATTATGATCAACGGTCAAGATCTCCGCTTGCTTATTCCAACGACCTTTATGAATCTCTCTGGTAAATCGATTGCCGCACTGGCAAAGTTCTACCAGATAAAGCCAGAAGAAATAATGGTCGCTCACGATGAGCTAGACTTACCTCCCGGTATCGCCAAATTTAAGAAAGGCGGCGGGCACGGCGGACACAATGGCCTCCGTGACACAATTAGTAAGCTTGGCAATTGCAAGGATTTCTATCGTCTCAGGATCGGTATTGGCCATCCGGGACATAAAGACAAAGTAGCGGGATTTGTTCTAGGCAAAGCGCCTGCCAAAGAGCAAGAGTTACTGGATGCAGCGGCGGATGAGTCCGTACGCTGTCTAGACATCCTAGTAAAGGATGGCCTATCAAAAGCGCAAAACCGTCTACACACGTTCAAAGCAGAATAAGGTTAATATCATGGGTTTTAAATGTGGCATCGTTGGTCTACCAAACGTCGGTAAGTCAACTCTGTTTAACGCACTAACTAAAGCAGGCATCGAGGCAGCAAACTTCCCGTTCTGTACTATCGAGCCAAATACTGGTGTTGTACCTGTACCCGATCTGCGCTTAGACGCGCTAGCAAAGATCGTTAACCCACAGAAAATCCTGCCAACAACGATGGAATTCGTTGATATTGCAGGTCTGGTTGCTGGTGCATCCAAAGGTGAAGGCCTAGGTAACAAATTCCTAGCGAACATCCGAGAAACTGACGCAATTGGCCACGTAGTGCGCTGTTTTGAGAACGAAAACATCGTTCACGTAGCTGGTAAAGTGTCTCCTATTGAGGACATCGAGGTTATCAACCTTGAGCTAGCAATGGCCGACCTAGATTCTTGTGAGCGCGCAATTCAACGTAACAACAAGAAAGCAAAAGGTGGCGATAAAGACGCTAAGTTTGAGCTAACTGTCTTAGAAAAACTACTTCCCGTTCTGACCGAAGGTGGCATGGCCCGCACGGTTGAGCTGGCAAAAGAAGAGCTGGCAGCGATTGGTTACTTAAACTTCTTGACCCTCAAACCAACGATGTACATTGCCAACGTCAACGAAGATGGTTTTGAAGATAACCCATACTTAGACGCAGTACGTGAGTTTGCAGCAAAAGAAAACAACGTTGTTGTACCGGTATGTGCAGCGATTGAATCTGAACTATCTGAGCTGGAAGATGAAGATCGCGAAGAATTCCTTGCAGACATGGGCATTGAAGAACCAGGCCTGAACCGTGTGATCCGCTCGGGTTATGAGCTACTCACGCTACACACTTACTTCACTGCAGGCGTGAAAGAAGTTCGAGCATGGACGATTCCGGTTGGAGCAACAGCACCGCAGGCAGCAGGTAAGATTCACACTGACTTTGAAAAAGGATTTATTCGAGCTGAAGTCGTTGGCTACGATGATTTCATCGAATTCAACGGTGAAAGTGGTGCAAAAGATGCGGGTAAGTGGCGTTTAGAGGGCAAAGAATACATCGTCAAAGATGGTGATGTCGTTCACTTCCGCTTCAACGTTTAATTTCTTTGCAAATCATTAACTTTCAAAGCCAGCACTCGTGCTGGCTTTGTGGTTTCTGAATCTTTGACGCCTATATTAAGTTAGCTAATGGGTCACACTTTGTTATCACTTTTCGGTGATTAACACGCCTCTTTGTTTAAAAAGAAACCGAACAGTTGATTTATCCCGATTTATTCAAAAAAACTATTGACGCCTTTGCTCCAACTTCGCATAATGCGCGCCGTTCCCGATGATAAGGTCAACTATCTGAAAGAACTCAATATGGTATGGCTACGTAGCTCAGCTGGTTAGAGCACATCACTCATAATGATGGGGTCACAGGTTCGAATCCCGTCGTAGCCACCATTCCTAAAACCTTTTACGAAAGTGTTTAGGAATAGATGCGGAAGTGGCGGAATTGGTAGACGCACCAGATTTAGGTTCTGGCGCCGCAAGGTGTGAGAGTTCAAGTCTCTCCTTCCGCACCATATTTGGATAGCTTATTGCTATCGCCTGCAGGTCTATCGCCAAGCGGTAAGGCAGCGGCTTTTGATGCCGCCATTCCCTGGTTCGAATCCAGGTAGACCTGCCATTTATTTAAAGTGTTAAGCCTTTTAGAAAAAGGGCTTGTCACTAAGAGCGCGAAGGTTTATATTGTCTCGCTCACGAGT
>NZ_JAPPTP010000035.1:0-38202 GCF_027587155.1 Vibrio sp. T11.5 | reverse complement strand
TGAGGACTACCGCAGCCCAGATACCAAATGGTTGGCGGATAAGAACAAAGACAAACCCAGTCAATACGGTTTGGATGTGTTTACCACAGCCAACAATTATCACCTTGCTGCTGATGAGCTGGCTGAAACCATGCAAAAAAGCCACAGTGAGAAAAAAGACGGCACCTTAGTGGTGTTGTTTGACCCGGTTGGCCGCCAGCGCGATATTGCCCATAACCTCAAAAATACCATCGCTGAAGGTCAAGCTTATCGAGAAAACAATCTCTATCCATTAACGATAGGCACTTATGCAAAAGCCTGTATCGACAGCCCTGTGCCACAAGTGAGTCAAGCCGCGCAAGAAAACTTAGATACCCAAGCGCTCACTGAGTTTTTAGAGAAAAGTCAACTCAAAATGGATAAGGTGTCGAAACAGACACAGCAATGGCTGGCGCTGATGGATTATTTTGTCGCTGGAGAGGGGGCAACAAACGAAGTCGGCTCGCTCACCTGTTACCTGCACCATTATTTTGACCTTCGCCAAGAGGGGATTGTAAATCCAGCGCTGGAGTTGGCCAAGTTACTGTTTTTACTCGGCACTCTGTTTGAAGGTGTTACCGCCAGCGAGCACGGTATGGATACGATGGACGATTGGGTTGGCCAAGCCTTCGTCACCGATACTCTTACTCCTAACGATAACGCTCTGGGAATTATGTTTAAAGGCGCAAGGCTCATTTTTACCCAATGCCAAGGTGGTGATTGGCGTGAACTGTCGGCCTATGTCTCCAAGTATATGCTCATTTCCCTAGGTCACTTTTTAGCGCGTATTCCTGTGGCATTTTCTTATGTCGGTCAACAAGCAGGAAAGTGGTCTAAAATTGCAGCGAATGCAGGGCTTGAGCGTTTCTATCGGACGACTTTCCCCAAGATACTGGATGCGATATTGGGGGTAAAGATTAACGGAAACAGAGTTCGAGTGTCACTGGATGAAATGGAAGAATCACTGAGCAAGCGGGCCAAGCAGGGCAGGGCTGCTACATTGTGGAATAAGACAAAAATCAATTGGCATGAGCAGTTGCTCGATTGGTCGCAAGTCAAAGCCAATGCGAAAAAGACACGTATTTTACAACTGCTTGAGTTAGAAATAACGCCATCGAGCCCCATAGAAACAAAGATTTATTTTGAAAACAGCCAAGTGAAAACCTCGTTGCATTTCGCGGGCGCGTTGGTTGATGTTGGTTTTGCGGCATGGTCTTTTTACTACAATGTGTTAGCCATGTACGATTTGGCCTCGCAACAAGAGTATGCCGAGCTTGACCCCATCAATGATAAGGATGTGCTCTATACGATGGGTAAAATGGGCTCAACATTGTTGGCGTTGGCAGCGGACAGTGCCGCTCTCACCAAGTATGGCGCTAAATCCACTAATGCGCTGGCCTCAGGGTTTAATCGAGTGCTCAGAGCCCAAACGGTGGAAAAATATCTCCCCACAATAGGTGTCCATCTGGCCAATAAACTTGGATTAGAGAATATTATGGCGTACAGCAAGCATGTTGAAGGCCAAGTGGCTAAGGTGCCGGTTAGGGGGTTAGTCGTTGGAGCGAATTTAATGGTCGCGGCGATATATTTTACCGATGCTTCCACTGCCAATCGAAGTGGCAATATTGGGTTACGAGATGGGTACTTAATCGGTGGGGCAGCAAGCCTGTTAGTGATAGGATCTGTTGCCTCTGGCCCGGTTGGCTGGGCGTTTTTCAGTGTCGCGATGCTGGGCCTATTCTTAAGTGGTTACACCATCGCTCGTTTTCAGAAAACCGAGTTAGAGAATCTGCTGTTTAGCTGTTTTTGGGGGAAAAGTAAGTACTACTCATTTTGGGCCGATTTTACTGATGCTGAAAAAGTTAAGAACGTAATACTGAGAAAAAAGAAGATACAATCTTTGACTGATGAGGGAAAAAAACAATACCTTGAAACGGCATTGCAGATTGAATCACAAGAGTTTATTAACTATTTCTACTGGCCGCAGTTAAAAATAGACAAGACCACTCTCTCCCCACAAGTGATTAAATCCGATAAGCTTTATACGTTCCGTTTTGTTTTACCTGAGTTTAAAATGGGCATTTCTCAGCTTCATGGCACCATGGTCAAAAAGGTTTACACCCGATCGGGCCCTGCCTCAACCGAGCCCATGACCGAGGCTTTTAAACACGCCTTGCTTGCTGCATTCAACAACCCGAAACAGCATGAGTTTAAAGAGGATGGCCTACATTTGACCGTGGAAGTAGAGTGCTCATTTGGAAAAAACCGCGGGCTCGCGAGTGACCTTAGCCTGCAATGGTGTTACGAGCCAGAGCCGTCACTGATGGTGCCTAAACGTATGCTAACCTCATCAGGCAGTATTAAACGCCAGTTGATAGGTATGGTTAATGAACACCCGAACGACAAGTATTAAGGATAAATAATGGAGCGTCGTTTTATTGGGCTATTCACCACCAAAGCCCAGCCTTTTTCTAAGTGGTGGCAGGAGTTTCGTTCTGAGGTCACTGTGGTGCCTATGGACGACCCCTTTGACCCCATTGTCTCAGTGGATGATAAGCTGTTAACTATAAGAACCGGTTACCATAATCGGCGCAACTATTATATTGTGCCATGGATGCTGATGCTGTCGATTTTGGCTACTCACTTTACGATTGACTCATGGCCTAATTTTTCCTCGTTAGCTGAAGACGCTCATCAGACCATCGCACGTATTCAAGAATATCGAAGGACAGGGTATGAACCTATCTATGATATGAATAAGATGGAAACTTATCAAAAAGCCATGCTTAATGGGGAAGGAAAGGTTACCTTTTTCACCTATATGGCGGCGCAATCTATCATAGGAGAGCTAGATTATTTTATAGACAGCATTGTTTTTCTAGGTTTTATGTGGATGATAACTGTGTCTATGTGGATGCTTTTTTTTCTCAAACCCAGAGATGCGGAAATCTATTTTGACCGCCAACGGCAAATTGTTTACAGCTGGCGCCATGGCCGAGTCGGGGCCGCCTACTTTGACAAAATGGGGTTAATTGAAAACCATCTTGGTATTAACCTTGTGTTGCAGTTTGAAAACAAAAAGCAAAATGGCTACCGCCCGATGGCGATTGTTGGCATTGATACCGGCAAGCTCACTTTTCATGACGAAGCCGACACCACTTATCCACTGGCGCAAATCCTCGCCTTTATGGACCATGGCAAAAGCGCAGTGATCACTAGCTCTTCTTTTAAGCGTGAACCCGCCAAGTTTTTCTGGCGCGTGGATCCTAAACCAGACGACCTTGAGTTACGGGTCAACGCGGCCCTAGAAGCCGAGGGAGATTTGGTTCATCACTACCAAACCCACAGGCCCAAAGGCCATGCAATATAGCGGTGATAGCAAAATGGAGCGTTGATGTATTTAAGCCATTGGCTCCGATGTTTTTGGCTAGTAAAAAGCAAAAACTAAGCAAAGCCAATGACGTTTTTATTGCTAAACGTTTGTCTAATCAACAGGGTAAAGCGACTAATCGGCAAGCAAACAGTTTGCAAACTGTTCCATGTCACCATCGACTTGCTCTAGTTTACCTTCGGCGAGACAGGCTAAATAGAAAGTATCATATCGTTTAAGCTGTTCTAGCGTATTACCGACACGATACTGAAAAACCTGATGCGTCTGCTTTAGTGCTTTGGCTTTGCAGTCACTCTCGAAAGGAACAAGTGTTTTATGGCAAGCTTGCGCCGATTCTATATTCAGACATTGATAGAAACGTTCGTCATGACACAGCATATTGGTTCCATCGATGACGCTATCGAATAGTTTAAATGGTTGATCACGCTGAGCGGCGTCGACGAACACTGACTCATCGTCGGTTTGTACAACAAAATTATGCTCTGCCAACACCCGCTGTTGGTAAATGATTTCAAAGGTCCATACGCCTGCAACCAATTCTTCTGGGCTGGAAAATTGCCATAACGCCTGATTACGGTCATGTTCGAACATGGTATCCGGCCAACTGCTCACAGTGAACGTTTTCTGGTTGCCTGCTGACTTAATCGGCGGATGAGTGACTCGGACTGTAATAGGAAAGGTTTCTGACCTACCATGATTGCTATTGGTGGTAACTTTATATTGAAAGCCGATAAAGTCACCCAATTCAGGGGCAATGATTTGGCTATATAGCGGCCTAAAGTTATCTTTAATGGATGGCTTCTTACCACCTTTTAGCACCGTTACCGTCGGAATGACGGCCCCTAATGCATCGTCCTCAAAGTGAGCTTTAGCCACGGGTGTACCCTCAATCGACAGGTACTTGATCTCTTGGTCGTCATCTCGTGTAAAGCTTACCAGAGGGTTGTTGAATGCCAGCAAGCGTGTCAGTTGTTTGTTGTATTGAACATCTAACTGACTAATATTATTGTTGTTCAACTCTGCATCATGAAGTAGCGGAAGTGCCGATAAATTGATAGCCGAGAGTTGGTTGAAGCTGGCCATCACTCTATTGACCCTGCTAACGCCTGAAAGGTTGATATCTTGCAACTGGTTGTTGCGTACATTGAGCATAACCAACTGAGGATGCGTCTTGAGTATTATCTGTTTGAGCTGGTTATTCGGCAATTCCAAATGCCTGAGGCGAGTTAAATGAGAGACGTCCAACTCCTTTAAATTCGCCCCAGTGACAATCAATTCTTCAAGCTTATAGCTTTGGCTTAGGTCAAGCTCGGTTAGCTGACTTTGGCTGACACCAAGACGTTTCAGCTCAGTAAGATGTCCTAGTTCCAGTTCTTCAAGCTGAGTTTGATAGGCATATAAGCCGGCTAGTTTGGGGTTATTGCTTAGATCGAGCTCGGTCAACGCGTTTCTGGAGATATTAATAAACTCAAGTTGAGGGTTGGAACTGACATCGATGGTCGTTAAGCCATTCCCTGATACTGTTAAACGCTTGAGTTGTGGAAGTGAAGACAGATCAATACGCTCAATATTGTTTTCAACAAACTGAACATCTTGAGCTTGGGTAAAATAGCCCAGTTCACTGACGTCTTGAATATCACCGTAATTACAGATGATATGGGTGACTTGAGCGACTTCTTCAACATCAAGTTTTTTAATACAGCGCTCGAAAGCACTGTCTTTAAACTTGATCTCATTGATCAGTACGGGCTTAGGTGTGCTGTTGCATCCTGATAAGGTCAATAACAGGGTAAGCAGCGAAATAAGGGGCTTCATTGAATTCCTAAAAATAATTATTTAACAATAGGTTATTGATGAATTTTATAGTATGCGGGTGTCATATGCGACCATAAGCATCACAAAATGCGCTAAGGAGAGCGAACGACACTGTTAACCAAAGACCGCATCGACTGAGCGTCACTATAGAGTTAGGTGTTGCCTATTGCGTATCATCAGCGTTGAACGTTTTAGGGAGTGGCAAAGGATCACTCTATATGGTTTGGTCCAAAATATATGGTCTTTGCACTTGATAGCGTGTAAAGAAGGAGAATGATGACCTGATGTCATGCCTGCCTGAGTGGTATTTTGTTATGAAAAACGGTGGGTAAATCTGTCAAAATTCACGGTTAGAAGGGGCACAACCCAGATACTGAAGAAGAACGTAGATGCTTTCCTGAGAAAGCGCGACTCTACGAAACAAATCAGCGAAGGTGTCATCACCACCAAAACAGGTTTGAATGTAATGGTTAATCTCTTGTTCTGCATAGCCTTCCACATACATGGTGCGAACCCATTGGTATTCGACAGCTTTTGGGTTAGACAGTGTTGTTTCGCTAAGTGTTGTTTGGATGAGGTTCACACCATCTCCTTCCTTCTACCTAATCGATTGCGGATTTAATCAAATAAAGATGAAGGAAAAATGACAGGTTAGCCGTGTTGACATAAATTTGACCAATAAAGGCCAAAAAGAGGCATTTAGCCTCTTTTTACGCAGAATAATTACTTCAAATACTTTACATGCGCTTCCATTTCTTCACCTATTTGTTTGCGCATGTTCATCAATCGAATCGCTGAATCCCGCAGCTCAATGTCGTCCTCGGTTTCGGGTACCCATTCTGGCACAGGTGAAGGTTGTCCTTCCCCATCCACCGCCACCATGATGACAATACAATGCGTCGTTAGGCGATTTTTCAGCTCTTTTGGATCACTTGCTTGGACATCAATGGCAATGTGCATTGATGTTTTTCCGGTGTAAATGACCTTGGCGCTGACCTCAACTAAGTTACCGACATGTATCGGCGCAACAAAGCGGATACCCCCCGCATAAGCGGTGATACAGTACTTGCCACTCCAAGCAGCAGCATTCGCATAAGCGGCCAAGTCAATCCATTTCATGACGGCGCCACCGTGGACTTTACCACCGAAATTGACATCCCCAGGTTCAGCTAGAAAGCGTAGTGTTATATCGCGTTGACCATTGCTCATCTGTCAATCCTTCGTTTTTATGTGTTTGTTAAAACTATTAACAAACACTTCAATAAACTGCAATCAATAATTCCAGCTTAGTCGAAAAAACGTAGGAGCCCCAGAAATAAAGGGGTGTTTACCTATCCTGATACGTCAGAAGAGGGGGGCTGGTGATCAAATTCGAGAAGCCATAACAGAGTCCATGATTTGCATGCTCTCATCGAAGTAAGGGTTGTATGTTAGACGCGCATGAACTTTGCCTGATTCATTGTAGCCCCAAGCCGAGTACCAAACTGGTTCACCTTGTACACATTTTTCTGCCTGTGCTTGTTCCTGACCATTGGAACAGATGACGTTTGTGCCGTTCACGCCATAGTTAGGGTTCTCCGGAGAGAACAGGAGTCCCATGTGAGAGCCATTGGAAATTCGTTGCTCTGGTAGCTTCATGCTGAAACGTGTCGAACGCGGTTCCGGAAGATCTTGCTCGCCTTGCCAAACCAAACGATTGTTAGGGTTGTGCATTCGGTGGGAGAAGATGTCAATCGAATACTGAGTGTTGATCACACGATCGCCTTCACTCATGAGCATAAAAACGGGTTTGCTGTAGTGGGTGGTAGCGAGCTGCTCTCTCACGACGGCAGACGTTTGATAGTAGACGGCCGCTGCATTCATTGGCAAGGAGTTATAACGTAATGGATTATCTTCAGGATCTTGGTCTGCCCAGGTAACGAAGTAGCTTGCTAACTCAGCAAACTTAACGGTAGACGAACCGGGTTCAAAAGCGGGAGAAAAAAGCAGAATACCGTTGATGTCTTGGTCGTTCAAAGCTTCAGAGGTTACAAGGTTTGCCCCTGTTGAGTAACCACCAACCCAGATGGAATCGGTCTGTTTTTTTAGGAGATCAATATGATGCTTTACAACGCCTTGCCAATCAGCAAGCCTAGGTAACTGAAGGTCTCCAACTTTGCTTGCATGTCCGGGAAGCAAAATGGTTCTGACTAGATAACCCTGTTCCGCGAGGTGAGTCGCGATGTCAGTGAAAGAATAAGGTGAATCTCCTAAGCCATGAACCAAGAGTACACCTTGGCCGTTCGGCGAGGCTGGGCGATATTCGTGTGGTAGGACTTGTGCCAATTCCTCTTGATGATCCGCTGTCATAAACAAGCGGTTGTTCGTCAGCCATGCTTTTGTGTCCGCTACATAGCTTTCAAAGCTTGTTTGTTGGTAGCTGGGTAGTGTGTCCGCCTTTTCATACGCTGGATCTTTGGACGGCGAACTGCAGCCAACCAGTCCTGCTGTGACTGCGGCTGCAACATAAAAGACCAAGGCAATTTTTTTACGCATCATGTATTCAAGTTTGTCTGTTTTACTTTGATACGTCTTCATACTCTCCCTCCAGCACTGAACCTTTTGATTGTTGCTGAGCCGTGTTGGCGTTTTTCTTAATCGCCCTCTCAATCTTCTTTCCAGTAATCAGTGCCGCGATAGTAAGGGGTATCGCGAGAATCAGGCCAATGATAATGGTAAAGAAGCCAATAAACAGCGCAAGTACGCTCGACATCACTCTATTCATAATTGATACCTCTCTTTTAATACAAATACTAAACAATCGGAAATGAATGAAAGATGAATGAAACACTCTTAAACAAAAAAAGCCGTTCTCAGATGAAAACGGCAAGTACGGGGGTATATCGTTATAGTTGTGTTGTGGAGGTTTGCCCCCGATTGAACTCAGGGACGATATTCGGTTATTTGGATGGGTAAGTTTTGTAACGAACACCCATCATCTGCTCCATACAGTGGATAACTTGGCAGCTGTAGCCGAATTCGTTGTCATACCAAATGTACAAAACACAGCGGTTGTCTTGAGCGATAGTCGCAGCACCATCAACCACACCAGCAAAACGTGAGCCGACTAAGTCGGTAGAAACGACTTCGGTTGACTCTGTGTAATCAATTTGTGCAGACAGCTCAGACGCCAGCGCCATTTCACGCAGGTAAGCGTTCAGTTCTTCTTTGTCTGTGCTTTTGTCTAGGTTTAGGTTAGCGATCGCCATGGACACGTTTGGTGTTGGGACACGAATCGCATTACCCGTCAACTTACCAGCAAGTTCAGGGAGCGCTTTTGCTACTGCTTTTGCAGCACCTGTTTCGGTGAGTACCATATTCAGAGAGGCACTACGTCCGCGACGTTCACCTGAGTGGAAGTTATCGATTAGGTTCTGGTCATTGGTGAATGAGTGAACCGTTTCGATATGACCAGAGACAACGCCATACTTATCGTTCATTGCTTTCAGAATTGGCGTAATGGCATTAGTGGTGCAACTTGCCGCAGATATGATGGTATCTTCGGCGTCGATCACCTTGTCGTTAACACCGAATACAACGTTCTTGATGTCACCTTTACCTGGAGCAGTAAGAAGGACTTTTTCTGCACCGTTACATTCAAGGTGTTGGCTTAGCCCTTCTGCGTCGCGCCAAACGCCTGTGTTGTCGACAACCAGAGCGTTGTGTATGCCATAGCTTGAGTAGTCGACGTCTTCCGGTTTGTTGGCGTAAATAAATTGAATGTAGTTGCCGTTAGCAATGATCGCTTTGCGTTCTTCGTCGACGACGATGCTGCCATTGAACTGACCATGCACTGAGTCACGGCGAAGTAGGCTTGCACGTTTTTCTAGGTCACCTTTTTTACCGCCGCGTACTACGACAGCGCGGAGGCGCAATGGGTAGCCCGGGCCACTTTTTTCGACTAATAGGCGAGTAAGCAAACGGCCAATACGACCAAAACCATAAAGTACGACATCGCGAGGCTCAGTGACGGTTTCACCGTTCATTGCGCCCATCAGAGAAGAATGCAGGAAGTCTTTGACACCGTGTTCGTCATCGCGACCTTTCCAGAATTGGTGCGCTAATTGGCCCACATCAATACGACATGGCGATAGCTCCATTTCTGATAGTGCTTTGATCAGCGGTAATGTTTGCTCCGCTGAAAGTGGCGTTCCTGTATAGCGACGAGCAAGACGATGCGTTTTGATAATGTCTATGGTCGCTGCATTCACCAGAGTTTTACCAAACAGTAGAACTTCGACGCCTTTTTCGCGATAAAGTTGACCAAGTAGGGGAGAGATAGTTTCCGCAATCGTTTGGCTAGTTTGCCAGTCAAGGAGGTGTTTCTCTGGACTCATTGTTTGTTTGGACCTTTCACGTTTTGGGGACTGACTCTACTTCACTGTGTAGGGGGAGTGAGTAGAGATAAAAAAGTGTTTTATTTATGTAATTTTTATGCGGCAGGATTGTAATACCTAAAATCTTATTCTGCTAGAAAAATTAATTACAGAGCAAATCGCTAACATCGTGGTCCAGAATACGTAAATTATGCTTAAATTAACCTATTGACATTTTTTAAGTCTATTACTTAATTTTCGTAGAAAAATACTCAAAGCTCAAAAATAATGAAAATTTTAAAAAATTAACATTGAATAATTTGAATTGGAACGCGTTAACAACTGAAAAAGTAAACAAAAGTCTGGTCAAATGAATTTAACTAGTTAAGCAAACGTTTCACTTGTTTTGTGAGGTAGTGTGCATTGACTGTTGATCACGTTTTTTGACCTGCTTCCCTTTGCTCCTCAATAGATTTATTAATTTAGTGCGTGAAATAATACTAGCGAGCACTTTTCAGGCTGATCGGCTTTGACGCGTGAATTAACCCCTTTGTACTGGGTTGGTAGTTTGTCTTAAAAATGCCGCTCGATATACCACGGCATGCTAGAGATGGAAAACAAAGAACGGTGTAGGACAGCGAACATTTGCGCAAAAAGATCCTGTGCAGATCGAAAAATTCTCTCGATTTTGGTCTGGATTATAAGAACCAAATTTAATATCAACTAGTATTAACAGTCTAGTGGTTCAAAAAATGATTCGAAGGAACGAGTCTTCATGCTCCTCACTAACATATCAATCAAAAGCCGGTTGTTGATTTTATGTCTGATACCTACATTGGTGATCCTGATATTCACCGTGAATACGGTGACTCGTATTCAGGAGAGACTTTACAGCTACGCTGTCATTAGTGAGAAAAATCAGACAGTCAGACATTTATCTGATTTTTCCAGATATGTGTATCAAGCGTTGGACTATCGAATTAGAGGTGAGAGTGCGGTGAGCGCGTTTGACATGGCGCAGCAATCTCTGAATTCAGCCGCCGATGCGGCGCATACATCAGAACACTTACATTATGGTGTTAATGCCTCCAATAGAACTTTGAGTTACATTGAAAAGCTCAACGCATTGCTGCCACAACTGAAAACAGTGAATTCGCGTGAAAGCTTAGCGTTAGGACGGCTGATCTATGCGGCTTTGTATCAGTTATATAACGAGGTTCAATCGATAGAAAACCACAACCTTGAGCGCAAAGTACATCAGCTGGATCTTGTCTTGAGTGACCTGAACTGGCTATATTTTTGGATGGAGCAGGAAGCTTGGCTCGCTCAGGAAATAAGAAGTGTTCGTCTCTCATATGCGGGCTATGCGGCGGACTATTTTAAGATCAGCGAGCGTCAGCAATTTCACCTAGATAAGCTTATTGATTTGGGCGACGACTCCGAGCAAATCCATAGGCTACTCGATGTTTTTACCAGTCGCGATTTTCAGCGTGGTAGTCATTACAAGCAACATATGTTGCTTACTCCCGGAAGTAAGGACAGGTTGGAGGATTTCGCGTTAGCGATTGAGCAGCGTAACGCGTTAGTGGAAAAACAACTTGCTGTGTTTTCCGCTGAGCTTCATGAAGAACTCCAAATGAACATTAAAAGAGGCGAAAATGCGCTGTTGTCTTTAGCCATCGGTGGCTTCTTGGTGTTAGCCGTGATGTTTTTCTGGGGGACGAGTACCCTTTACAGAATCAATGCCAAGCTGGCACGGATCCTTGCTGTTATGGGGAGTATGCGTAACCATGGCCGTGCAGAATTTGTCCCAGAGGATGGTAACGATGAGTTTTCTAAGTTTGCTCGCAGCGTCAACTATATGATTCAAGCGCAGAAGGACTATGAACAGGAGCTTGTAATAGCCAAGGAAAGTGCCGAGGCGGCCAATCAAGCCAAAAGCGTATTTTTGGCCAACATGTCGCATGAAATTAGAACCCCTTTAAACGGTATCATAGGTATGACGGAGATTTTGTCTGACAGTCATTTAACGCCTTCACAGAAAGAGATTCTGAGCGATATTGATGTGTCTTCACATGCTCTGCTTATCCTTATTAACGATATTCTCGACTTATCGAAGATTGAGTCCGGCAACCTGACCTTATCGCCTAGCCATGCCGATGTTCGCGAATCTGTTTTTGAAGCAATGAATATGGTGAGTACCAAGGCGCTAAAACAACAGGTAGAGCTTAGCGTGATACTTTCTCCCAATATACCGGACAGCCTCTACATTGATGAATTTCGATATAAACAAGTTTTGCTGAACTTATTGAGTAATGCGGTGAAGTTTACTCAAGATGGCGCGGTATCAGTCACCATGACTATGGTGACTGAAGATGGAAAAGCGTATTTGGATTGCGGTATTGCGGATACGGGGGTGGGGTTCAATGAAGATAAGCTAGATGAGATTTTCCAGCCGTTTACCCAAGAAGATAGTAGTATTACTCGGCGCTATGGTGGCACAGGTTTAGGTTTGGCTATCTGTCGTCAAATTGCAGAGCTGATGGGGGGACGCATCACTGCTAGCACCGCGCTCGGCGTCGGAAGCCGTTTTCATTTTTCTATTCCAGCCCATTCAGCCGTAGAGTCAAGTCGAGATAAAGTGAAAGGCAAAGCGTTGTGTATTACAAATGGCAGCCAATACACCTCTTTAATCGAGAGTGAATCCAAACGTTTCGGTTTGAGTGTCACCACTTTAAACATCACCAATGATGCGCTTGTGTTGGATGAGCCGTTTGATCTTATCTTCTATTGTTATCATGCCCATCATAGCTCTCGACGTGATCTCGCATCGCTCAGAGCGCGGTTTAATTTCTCAGAAATTATTGGTTTTCAGCATCACTTGTTCATGTTGCCTGATTCCGAACCTCTTGTGTCATCTAATCTAACACTTCCTTTTTTGGGTAGCCGTTTTGAGACTGCGATTGACAAAGCACTCAACGGTATTCATGTGAATACCACTCAGATTGAACGGAGGAAAAGTAGAGCATATCACTCCAGTGAAAGCCGATGTATTTTGATCGTCGAAGATAATCTGATGAACCAAAAAATCGCGAGCTTCTTTCTCAGCCGCGTTGGGGTGGATTACCAAATAGCCAGTAATGGTGCTGAAGCAGTAAATTTGTTTGAGTCAGGACAACAGTACACAGCGATTCTGATGGATTGTATGATGCCCGTCATGGACGGACTGACCGCAACGCGTCGCATTCGGGCGTTGGAAACGGAGCAGGAAATAAGCAGAACACCAATTATTGCTTTGACGGCCAGTGTTCTGCCGGAAGAGATAGACAGCTGTTTTGAGGCTGGAATGGATGCCTATCTGCCTAAGCCATACAAGTCACAACAGCTTTTTGATACTTTTGAGCGACTGCAGGTTGGCCTATAGGTCTTCAAGCGGTAGCCAGTTTACCTTTACGCCAGCTTGAAGGAACATATCTTGGCTGATTTTTATCTTATCACCCCAGCGTGATAGAAAATCTTCACTTTGTTCTGGACAGTGAACGGCTGAGATGCCTGTCTGGATAATTTTTGCTGCGCAGTTTGGGCAAGGGAAGTGCGTTACCCATATTTCACAACCATCCAAATCACGTTTGGCGAACAAAATAGCATTTTCTTCTGCGTGCAGTGTTTTGAGATATTTCATTTCCCTTTCATCGGTCATTGCACTATCGGAAATGCCGTGTGGATAGCCGTTGAAGCCAACAGACACGATGCGATTTTGTTTAGTGATGACAGCACCCACTTGAGTAGAAGGGTCTTTACTCCATGAGCCGACAAGAACAGCCATTTGGTAAAAGCGTTGTGCCCATTTAGAAATCATTCAATCATTCCTCTAGGAAAGAAAACCCGGTGTAGGGGACTTATAAAAGTAGTGTGATACAGATCAGCTAATAATATCCTAATTTCCGCGGAGATAGTCCAGTAAAATCAGACTTTAGCTATGTTTGATTCAAGCCACTTCGATTTTATTTCGATAAGCCTCACATATCTTCGTGGCCATCTGGTTTTAGGATGGTCGCAAATGACTATTCTGCTTGTGCGATATCTCTTACAAATGCGTAAGTTTAATGACTGATAATGACATGGAGATTGTTGCTTTTTCTTTCTATGTGTATGTATTTTAAGTGGTTTTAATTTTTTGTCGCTACGATGGTATCTACTAAGAGAAAAATCCGCCATTGTTAAAATTTGCCACTGGCATAATCTTAAGTTGTCAGCAGGGAGCAGACACGGAACAGGAAAGACCCAAGGATAGGTCATCTTCAGGACGAAGATTCGATTGTTTAGGAAGAACAATCGGCAAGGAAAGCAAAGGACATTAGCTGGACGCTAGTAACTAGGATGGTTACACCAAGGAAAGTTAATGGACGCTTAACGGACTAAGGCATTTTCTATCAGGACGATAGGTTCAGGGACACCGCTTAAGGAAAAAGCGATGGGAGTTAGCGAGGATAGCTAACGGGCTGGATTGCCGAGGACACCGCTAGGAAGGCGATGATACGGACAGTGCTGAAGGAATCAGCGTACTATCAAGGAATAGATGCAGGGAGCACCTATTAGTAGCCGGATTGCTGCGAGTAAGAATAAGCCCCACTAGGCGAAAGCTTAGTGGGGTTTTCTTTTTTATCACGACAAATAGCGCTAACAGGATTGAGCGATGATATTGCTGCCATCGATAGACAAGGGAAGCTGGTATTAACGTTGGAAAGTAATCGTTTCTTCGCTCTCCAAGCAAATAGAAGTCGTCGCGGGTTGAGTTTGTGCGATCACCTTACCATGGCGGATCGAGTAACGAACGGGCACTTGGCGTCTGACAGCATCAAAGCCATTGTCGGCAGGTAGGATCAGCAAACTACCCGGTTTACCTTCTTCTAACCCGTACTTATGCTGGATGTTCAAAGTACGTGCCGAGTTGGTGCTGATGAGTTCCAATGAGTTGTTGATTTGGTCATAACCCATCACCTGACAAACATGTAAACCCATATGGAGCACTTGCAGCATGTTTGCCGTCCCTAGTGGGTACCAAGGGTCGAAGACATCATCATGGCCGAAACACACATTGATATTGGCGTTGAGCATCTCTTTGACTCTAGTGACTCCACGGCGTTTCGGATAATCATCGAAACGACCCTGTAAATGAATGTTGACCAGAGGGTTGGCGACAAAGTTAATCCCCGACATTCTCAACAAACGGAATAGTCGCGAAGCATAGGCTCCGTTGTAAGAGCCCATCGCTGTGGTGTGACTGGCTGTAACCTTATCTCCCATCTCATACTTTAGAGCGAGGGCAGCCAAGGTTTCGACAAAACGAGATTGTTCGTCGTCAATTTCATCACAATGTACGTCAATTAAACGGCCATACTGTCTGGCCAACTCAAAGACATAGTGCAGAGACTCAATGCCATACTCGCGGGTAAACTCAAAATGCGGAATGGCACCGATCACGTCGGCGCCGATCTGCACGGCTTGTTCAAGTAACGCCTTACCGTTCGGGTAGGAGAGGATCCCTTCCTGAGGAAAAGCCACAATTTGAATATCTACCCACTCTTTCATCTCTTCGCGCAGTTCGACCATGGCTTTAAGTGCGACAAGGGTCGGGTCCGATACGTCGACATGAGTGCGTACGTGCTGTACACCATTGGCTATTTGCCATTTAAGAGTCTGCTTTGCGCGAGTTTTAACATCTTCCACTGACAGCATTTCCTTGCGTTCAGCCCAGCGTTCAATCCCCTCGAAAAGCGTGCCAGAAATATTCCATTTTGGTTCACCTGCTGTTTGCGTGGTGTCTAAGTGAATATGAGGCTCACAAAATGGAGCGACGGCGATGCCACCTTCTGCGTCTAACACCTGCCCACAGTGGTCAATAGCCATGTCGTTATCGACGATCCGTTGAAATTGCCCATGTTCAATCAGGATCTGCTTTACCCCTGCTTGGTGTTGTAGTTTGACATTTTTGATCAACAACTGAGTCATTGTGCGTCCTTACGCGATTTCTCGCTGAGTATTGTCTTGTTGATAAGAGGGTTGAGTACGACGTAGCGCAACGCGCTTCTTACACTACAGACATCATAGTACTTGAGCGTGCCATGATGCTAGAGTAGCCTAATTGTGCAGCACAAATGGCATTCTAGTTGGAGGTCCAGATATTGAGCCCAAAAGCGATGATAGCGGGAACATACAGTTTCTGGCATTAATTCAAGAGTAAACAAATCAGAGATTCATGAAGCGAATGCCGACAGCTGTGATTAAATCATGATGTCAGTGATTGGGAAGCTTTTAACGGATTTTTGTACTTTGGAATAATATTTTGCTGAAACTTGTATTTTTACATTTAAAGCCATTGATTTTTGGCGATAACAAGGAAGTGAAAAAATTCAGCCAGCCTCTGTTGATTTAAGTGAAAATAAGAAATTCATAGCAGTGACACATCAATGTAGTAATTTATAAAGAAGCTATTTGAGTGAGAGCAGGTAGAAAAAAAGCCAATCTCAATAAGTAAGATTGGCTTAAATAAGTGTGAACAAATTAGGTTCACTAACAACGTCAGTTGGCTAGGTGACCCTCGGCTTAAGAAGGGTCAATATTATATAAGCAGTATATGTGCCAACTTTTACAGTGCGCAATTGCTCAAAATTTGACCGTTAAGTGGGTGTTTTAAAGCAACCGATTGCAATATGGAATTGCATTTTGCAAATCTCCTCAATTTTGCTAATGATATTTAAGACAATTTGGGTCTTGAGTTATCGTTATTTTTACTAGGTTGTGTTTGGAAAATGCTAGCTAAGCCACATTGGGGCTAAGTTTGAAACCACGGTCGTGTTTCATCTTTAAGAAAGCAAGTGCGCTGTTGAGTCATGTTAATTGGAGAGTAAACAAGAGTAACGACTGCACTCCAAAGCATGAAATTGGCTGAAATGACCAAACAAGGTGCTATGTGTATTTAAGTGCCCAAAAAGACAACTAAGCGGAGGGGGCTATTTTGGGCAGATAGAATGGAAGCCGAGTTGATTCGGGCTTCCATATGTTAGGGGTTAAATCGAGTAGAAGTAATAAAGCTGAGATTTCATTCGAATGATGATACCTCGGATCACGTCAAGAAACGCCATGAAGTTAATCGGCTTCTCCCCACTGACCCAAGCAAGCCCAACAGAGCCGACAGGGATGTCATACTGTTCTGCTTCTTCAATCTTCAAACGCACAAAGTGATGTTTGTTTTGTAAGTTTTTGCCTGTGGTTGCGCGCACTGAATCATCAAAACCTAGTAGGTTACTTTGGGCTTCACCAGTCGCTTCGACGATGCCTTCTACTTTGGCCGAGAAAATCTTGCCCGGATAAACAGAGGTAGAAAACTCGGCACTTTGGCCCGGTTTAATGTTGCGGATCGCCTGATGGTTAACACGCATCAAGACATACTTTTCATCAGTGTACATTTGCAGTCTTGGCAGCATTGATACGCGTTGCCCTTCTCGCAATATAAAATTGGTCACAAAGCCATCAGCTGGAGCGTAAACCTTGGTACTGTCTAAATCCCATTTTGCTTTAGCAAGTTGTTCTTGCACTGTCTTCCAATCTGAATGCTTTGATTTGACCGCGAGTTCTGATTTTGCGATCGCCAACTTAGCTTTCTGAGTATCGACTTGCTTGGTTTTGAGTGTCGACTCTAAGGTTGTGACATTGTGCTGTGCTTTGGTGACGGCGGTTTCCTGTTTATCGATATCGCTTGCGGTGATGGTGTTATTCACAACACGATTTTGTTCTGTATAACGGGCCAACATTTTGTTTTGTAGACGGTAATCAGCCTTAGCCGCGGCCAGTTGGCTTTGTGTAGTTTTCAAATCCTGAACCATGGAAGCGTAGGTCGCTTGTGAGATTGAGATATCCTCAAATGCGACTTCAAGTTCAACCATCGCTGATTCTTCCGCCACTTTCGCTTGGTTATAAGCGATTTGATATTGTGTTGGGTCTAATTCGTAGATCAGCTGCCCTTTTTTCACTTTTTGGTTAGGTTCGATGTGAATCTTGTCAACTTTGCCTGTGACGTTAGGCGAATCAGGGCGCAATTGAATATGAGGGGATTGCACGACTGAACCCCCTGATAAATCCATTGGAGTATAGTTAATTAGCCCGACCCAAACGAACATCAGCCAAGCAACCCCGCCGAAATAAGCGAACGATTTGGTCACCACATTCCAAGGCATACCAACAAGACGTAACAGGTAGATGAAAAGCGCCCAGACGGCCAAACCTTCTAACATTACAACTCCTCCTGTTGATCTTTCTCGTTTGGCGCGTGACGCCAAGTGTCGCGAAGATTAACGATGGCTTTTTCCATATCGACGAAGGCAAGTATTACTGCCACAACCCAAACCCAGTGCCAGATGAAACCAATCCATGTGAGTGCAGTGATCAAGCCGATTTGATGATGGTCTTTGCTGTGGGCTTTGTTGATGGGTAGTTCGTGAAACTTCCAGAATCCAAACAGCGCTGCACCGACAGTCGCGATTAAGACCACTGTCGCAACAACATGCAATGCCGTGTCTGCACCTGTTCCAACGAACGGGACACTCAATAAACTCATTCAAGGCTCCTTTATTTATAAGGTGTTGTATTGTGTGTCAGGTTTGAAAAGTTGGATTAAATGTGACAGATTAATTCAAAATACATCCAAAATTGACGTAACTTGCCTATGAATAAAGTGAGGTTTATGCGTGTGCTGGGAATTAGGCACATTCACCAAGAAGCGAGGCGGCGATACCAAATCGGCAATAAAGCGTTGGCGATACCAGAGTCGGCGTTTAGCAATCCGATGACATTGATACCTATGGTCGAAATCAATCGCTGGTTCGAGTCGCTAGAGAAGGTGACGGGCAATGCTGATGTCATTCTTGATATCAATCGTGATGTTGATGTGGGGCAGGTGGGGATGATTTCTCATTGGCTACTTTCTGGCAGCGATCTGGCCTCGACTATTCGTCGGGTGAATTATGGTTTTAGCAGTTTGCAAAGTGGTGCTTTTCTCTCAGCTTCTCTGAATGGCTCCCTGATAAAGTGGGCATACAGAAATCCCATGGTCGCCTCTGAATGTAAAGTTCACGATAGTGTTCGGATGGCGATGGCATTGATGAAGATCTTGCGAGCTTATTTGGGACAAGATTTTTCTCCACTCAGAGTACAGTTATCGGGTTCCCGTAAGAATACCACCAAATATGAAGCCTATTTTGGCTGTGAGGTAGCATGGAATCATCCGGCTACGGAAATATGGTTTCATTCGGAACTGCGTCTCGCGACTAAGCAGCAGACTAGGGTACAAAAAGGGCGTCTGGCGATGAATTTTGCAGACTTAGATGAACTGCTTAATATGCCCGACCCAGAAGATGAAGTGAAAGTCATCTACGAGATTTTCAATTACAGCCGTCACTATGGATTGCCAACAGTCGATAATGTGTCGAACTTACTCGGGCTTTCAGTTCAGCAGTTTCAACGTCGGTTGCGTCATTTAGGTATGAACTTCACCACGGTGAGTGGTTATGTGTTGAGTAACATTGCCGTTGAAATGATGCGTCATGGTATCGAAGTGGCGGACATTGCGCCTCGCCTTGGGTATCAGAATATTGCAAGCTTTAACCGTATGTTTAAAAAGCATCGAGGTTTGACTCCCAATCAGTACGTTCAGCGGTACTACGCCTGATCCTTGCTGCGGATATCTAGTCAATCCCCAGGGCGATGGTTCTCGCGCTTGCTCCATAGTTGGAATCGTGATTGTATGGAAGAAATATCATCAATTGAGGGAAGAATATGTGCCGCTGGTTAGCTTATCAGGGAGAGTCAATTTATCTGGATAAACTGGTCTATGAGCCGGAGCATTCGTTGGTGCACCAAAGTCTTGACGCAAGAAAAGCGGTGACGCGTGTTAATGCCGATGGTTTTGGACTCGGTTGGTACACAGAGCGAGATACTCCGGGGCAATTCCACGAAGTTCTGCCGGCATGGGGGGACGAGAACCTACGTTCTCTGACACATCACATACGTTCTCACCGTTTTATGGCGCATGTTCGCTCGTCGACGGGGACACAGGTATCTCGCTCGAATTGTCACCCGTTTATCATCGATAATTGGATGTTCTTACATAATGGCCAAATTGGTGAGTTTGAGAAAGTAAAGTATGAGTTGCAAAAGCAGTTACCGGAATCGTTGTTTCTCAAGCGTATGGGCACCACAGACAGTGAACTCATTTTCTTGCTGATGCTCGAAAATGGTTTGCGAGAACAACCAGTTGAAGCGATACGCAAAACCATTCTTGATATTAGCCAGTTGCTTCAATCTAAAGGGATTGAAGAACCCTTAAAAGCGTCGATTTGTATTTCTGATGGCGAGCAGTTTTGGGTGGTGCGTTATAGCTCAGATGATGACGCGCCAACGGTCTTTATTCGACAAGATGGCGCAAACATCGCTCTGGCTTCAGAGCCATTAGAGAAAAACGCTGAGTGGAAGAAAGTATCACCACAAAGTATTTTGTCAGTCAAGGGTGACAACGTCACTAGGTACGCTCTTTAGCCTGACGTTGCTCTAGAGTTTGTCGCTTTCCCCATGGTAGAGAGAGGAGAGCGAAAACAGCGATAGCATAGAGCATCGACCAACCTAAACAGATAAATACACCAGTACATATGAGCAGTGAGAGGCCTGCTAACCATTGACTGATACCTGTCAGAAGTTTGCAGGCTGAAAGCATCGCCAAAAGGTAAACCAGTACGAAGATGCCATTGGCCAGTTTTAGGAAGAACTCCAGATCCAACCCTGAAATTTCTCCCACGAGACAGGAAAGGATGAGTACCACGCCGACCGCGAGTGTTGCATTTGCTGGCACACCACGAACTGAAACTCTGGCTAGGGCACTTTGAGGCTTGTATTCGCGCGCTTGTGACCAGACCATTCTTGAGAGGCTCTGTGTGTACAAATTCACGCTGGCAAAACAGGCAGCAAAACCAAGGACACTGATCAGCAGTTTCAATTGTTCACCAAACAGCATTTCTGATAGCCAAGGTATGGAGGCACTATCGAATTCGCTGCTACCGTAAGCACCAAATTTAAGAATGACCACTGAACAGGCCCAATAGATTGCACCGGCAACAAAACAGCCGATGATGATCGCGATAGGGAAGTCCCGCTGCGGGTTCTTAAACTCTTCGCCCATATGAGCGAATGCTTCAATGCCAACAAAGCACCAAAACATCACGGCTAGTGCAGCCCCAATACTCCATGTCGATTCAGAGGTGAGCTCTGGCATCGTCAGATCTGGCGCACCCACATCACCTTTCCACCAGAAAGCCGCAACTAGAGTGAAAATACTGAGAGCGATGAGGGTCTGAAGGCGTCCCGATGACTTAGTACCAGCCAAATTGACTGCGATCAGAAGTAACACAGTGAGTAGTTGAGCGAAAATAGAAGAGTTAAGCGCTTCAGGCAGTAATTGCTGTAAAAAGCCCGCGGCTAGTGCCACCGCAGCCGGAACGCCAACTGGAATAACACTGACAAACAACCAAGCAACGCTTTTTTCTAGACGCTTATCAAACGCCTGACGAACGAAGTGGGCCGTGCCGCCAGCATTGGGGTAGCGCTTTCCGAGTTGAGCAAAGGTCAGTGCAATGGGACAGATGGCTACAAACAGAATCAGCCACGCCCAGAGTGAGAGTGAGCCGGCAATTCCGGCGGCAATAGCGGGTACCATAAAAAGCCCAGTGCCCAGTAAGGTCGTTGACAGTTGTCCTATGCCCGAGAGTAATGTGATTTCTTGTTTTAGCTGACTCATGGTTTTTCTTTGCTGCAATTTTTTGTGACAGCTTAATCAAACTTATAGAAAAATACATCAAGCAATGTGTCGTAGTTATATGTCAATTTGGCGGAAGTTTGGGGGGCGAATAGGCAATTTGTACTCTTTCGCCGAGCGGAATTTTGTGTCACATTACCTGAAATCAACAGGATAAGTTGAGATATGACAGGAAGTAATATGAATAAGTTTGACGATCAAATTCTCAGTATTTTAAAGCATGACGCCAGAGCCTCGGTCACGGATATTGCTCGGCAGGTCAACTTGTCACGTTCAGCCGTGACGGCCAGAATTCAGAAACTGGAACAGGAAAACGTTATTCTTGGCTATCATGCCAACATTGCACAAGATGAAACGGATCTGATACAGGCTTATATGGCGTTAAAGTTCGACATGTCTGAGTCTTCTCATTATTGTGAATATTATGCTGAGACTATTTGCAACATCGAGGGTGTGAAAGGGTGTCATGCTATCACCGGAGAAACCGACATGATGTTGTTTGTCGAAGTTCCGACCATGACAAGGCTCAATGAAATTCGTGATCAGCTACAAGCAATCCCCGAACTGCGTCATCTAATGACTCACACTGTACTTACGGAGTTCCTCAATACACGCCATGTCTCTTAACCATATCAATCTCAACTTGTTACGTTCGCTACAGGTATTGCTTGAAGAGTGCCATGTCAGTAGAGCCGCGAATAGACTCAACATTACCCAATCAGCTGTCAGCCGCCAGCTTGCTCAGTTAAGAGACTTGTGTGGCGACCCATTATTGGTCCGCGAAGGCAACGCGTTGGTACCGACACCAAGAGCCTTGGCCATGCAGGGGAAACTTAACCTCTTATTGGGTGAATTTGAGCAACTGCTGCATGACAAACCTTTCGATCCACGAACATGGAAGCAAGAATTTGTGCTCTCTTCCAGTGACTATGTCGCTCAATACATAGTGCCAGATGTGGTCGCGGTGATGGTCGAACAGTCGCCCAACGTCAACCTCGCTTATCGTCTTTGGCAGCCCGAATATCTGCTGAATTTTGGTGAAACCGGTATTCACTTGGCATCGACCATGCAGCCGGAGAAACCCGCTAATGTGACCAGTGTGAAAATTGGTGAAGACAAGTCAGTCTGTCTGATGCGCAAATCTCACCCATTGTCGGCCCTGCAAACTCTGACAGAAGAACAGCTGGTGGGTTACCCGCATTTAAAGGTCACTGGGGGGGGAGATAAAGACTCAAGCACAGATAACGTTCTCAAATCGCTTGGCTATGAAAGACGAATTGCTTTAAAAGTCCCGTTCTTTTCCGCAGCGGCCAACGCGTTGGTTTCCAGTGATTATCTGATGGTGGTGCCGGAGCATATTGCGTTGAACTTGTCGGCTAATTACCCTCTTGAATACCGCCCTTTACCGTTTGATACTGACGCTCATCAGTATTGGCTGATGTGGCACCCCAAATACGATCAGGATAAAGCGCATCAATGGATGCGTGAGAGGGTACTTCATGCCATGCGCACATCAAGCTACTCTGTGGGTATGATTTGATTTCATAGCCGATATAATAAACTTTGATTTCAAATCATTTATTGGCTGCGATAGTTTAGTGATATGGAATCAGCCTCAGGAAACAACAATGACACTCACAATCTGGCTATCACTTTTTACCATTTGTATTTTAGGAGCCATGTCTCCTGGCCCGAGCCTCGCTATGGTTGCCAAACATAGTTTGGCGGGAGGACGAACCAATGGTTTAGCAGCGGCTTGGGCTCATGCTCTGGGGATTGGCATTTACGCCTTTATTACTCTGATCGGCCTAGCGGTTGTGCTACAACAGTCTCCATTGCTTTTCAAAGCGATCAGTTACTCTGGTGCCGCGTATCTGGCGTACCTTGGTTACAATGCTCTTCGATCAAAAGGAGGTGTGGCCGCGAAGCTGGAATCGGGAGAGCACACATCGGCTTGGCAATCGGCTAAGGAAGGGTTTCTTATCTCCATGCTAAGCCCTAAGATTGCGCTGTTCTTTATCGCGCTTTTTAGCCAGTTTGTTGCCGTTGGGGACAGTTTAACCGCCAAAGCCTTGATTGTTCTGACCCCACTCGTAGTCGATGGCTTGTGGTATACCCTGATAACGTTCTTGTTATCGAGTCCCCGTTTATTGGACAAAATTCGCTCTAAAGCACAACTGATTGACCGTTTGTCTGGCGCAGTACTGATCTTTTTAGCAGTGCGAGTGGTAATGACGGTGTAAGATAGCGAACACGAACAAGAGTACTCTCAAAGGAGCCATCGGCTCCTTTTGTCATGATTGGAGACGAAATAATGATTAGACTTGCTGTGATTGGGACCAACTGGATCACTGATCAGTTCATTGAAGCGGCGTTGAAGACAGAACAATATCTTTTGGCTGGTGTGTATTCTCGCTCTATCGAGAAAGCGAAAGCGTTTGCTGAGAAATACGCATCTCCCGCTCTGTTTGATGATTTTGCAGAGCTAGCGGCGTCGAAGTCGATCGATGTCGTTTATATCGCTAGCCCCAACTCGCTGCATGCGCCACAAACATTGAAATTACTCGAGGCAGGTAAGCATGTTATTTGCGAGAAGCCATTGGCTGCGAATGATACGCTAGCTCAACAGATGTATCAGACTGCGTTAGCGAATGATGTGGTTCTTTTTGAGGCTTTCATGTCGCCACATACACCGAATTTTAAGCGACTGAAAGAGCAAAGTCAGAACATTGGTCAGATCCGAAAAGCCTTGATTACCTACTGCCAGTATTCTTCACGTTATCCTAAGTATCTGGCGGGTGAAAACCCAAATACCTTTAACCCTGCCTTCGCCAATGGTTCGATTATGGACATTGGTTACTACTGTGTTGGTGCAGCGGTAGAGTTGTTTGGTGAACCTCTCAGTGTCAAAGCACAGGCTCAGATGCTCGACAGTGGCGTAGATGGTAGCGGGAGCGTCATCCTTGGCTATGACGGTTTTGAAGTGGTGCTTCAGCACTCCAAGACCAGTGACTCTTATTTACCGAGTGAAATTCAGGGTGAAGAAGGAGCGCTGCTAATGGAGATGATTTCAACGGGCAAAAAGCTGACAAAAATCACCCGAGGTGGCGTTGGTGTGGATTTGAGCGTAAAGCAAGACCCAAATCCGATGTATTACGAAGCTCTGGCGTTTGCTCAGCAATTTGAAACGAAAAAAATTGATCAAGCGTGTATGCAGCGCTCGCTGATTGTGGCTAAATTGTTGACAGAAATTCGCAAGCAAACGGGTGTCACATTCCCGACAGACGTATAAGAGAGAAAGATATGCAAGCCGAAGTAAAATGGGTCGAAGATTTTAAATTTCTTGGTCACTCTCAATCTGGTCATTCCGTAGTGATGGATGGCAATGGCGGTGCCACAGCACCCAGCCCAATGGAAATGGTCTTGATGGCCGCTGGCGGATGTAGCTCAGTTGACGTTGTGGACGGTCTTAAAGAAGCGGCACAAAAGGTCACTAGCTGCACTGCAAAACTCACGACAGAGCGACGTGAAACTGCTCCTCGTATCTTCACCAAAGTCAATATTCACTTTGAGATGTCGGGAGACAATCTGGATACAGACATTGTCGCAAAAGTAACAGCAGACTCTTTGCAAAAGTACTGTTCAGTGTGTCTGATGCTAGGTGCTGGCGTCGAAATGACCCACAGTTGGGAAATTGTTTAGCCTGTTCAATTATGTGGAAAGCCGAGTTTACAACTCGGCTTTTTTGTAAATTAGGGAAAAGATCACCTGCGAGCTTTTCTCTTTTTCCTGCCTTCCATTCGCGTTATTTTATTTATTCTATTCAAGCAGTTAATTGGAAAACGTGATGACAGAGTTTGAAAAAATGGTGTCGGGTCAGTTGTTTAACGGCTCTGACGGTAGTGTCAATAAAGTTCGTGAGCAAGCCACTGGTTTATTGCAAGAGTTAAATCACAACACCAGTGATGCGCAGCGTGTCGATCTTTTCCGCCGGCTGCTAAAACGCTTTGGCGAAGCGAGCATGATTCGTTCTCCTTTTCTTTGTGAGTTTGGCCAAACCATATCCATTGGGGACAACACCTTTATCAATATGAACGTCACCATGTTAGATGGCGCTGATATAACCATTGGTAACCACGTACTGATTGGTCCCAATACGCAATTTTATACGGCAGGCCACCCTTTGGACTATCGTAGCCGACGTGGCTGGGAAACCACTTGCTTGCCAATCATCGTTGAAGATGATGTTTGGATTGGCGGCAATGTGGTGATCAATCAAGGTGTGACGATTGGTGCACGCAGCGTCATTGCCGCCAACTCTGTGGTCACACGTGATGTTCCACCAGACAGCCTGTATGGTGGAACGCCAGCAAAATTAATAAGACATTTGACAGAGAACGACAGTTAACGCTAGGTTAAGCTCCTTTATGGTCAAATTGAGAGAGTTGTGTGAGCCAACATAAATTTACCTTGTGCGGTGTGTTAGCCATCCTCCTATGGAGCAGTGTGATGGGGCTGGCTCGGACGGTCACCGAGTTTTTGGGTCCAATTGGCGGTGCGGCATCCATTTATACCGTTGCGTCTCTGTTTTTGGTGATGGTCATGGGGATACCTAAAATCAGAAGCTATTCACTGACCTACGTCATGCTGGGTGGCGGGCTGTTTGTTGCTTACGAAATATGCTTGGCGCTCGCACTCGCTATGGCGAACTCTCGACAACAAGCTGTGGAAATGCTGGTCATTAACTACTTATGGCCTGCTTTAACGGTGTTATTGGCAGTGACGTTTAGTCCGAAGAAAACCAATATCTTGGTTTATCCGGCGATTGCTCTGGCG
Source organism: Vibrio sp. T11.5 (assembly GCF_027587155.1). Lineage (NCBI taxonomy): Bacteria > Pseudomonadati > Pseudomonadota > Gammaproteobacteria > Vibrionales > Vibrionaceae > Vibrio > Vibrio sp. T11.5. Next base: position 11,924 of record NZ_JAPPTP010000035.1, on the reverse strand, counting down.
TTTTTTGGTGTGGCTTGGAGTATCACTGGAGAACAGGGGCTGTCTTTCAACCAAATTGCCGCTAATGTGGCGACCAACCCGCTCACTTACGCGATGGCATTTGTCGGCGCGTTTCTGTGGGCGATCTACTGCAATCTCACTAAGCGAATTTCAAAAGGGCAAAATCCGATCACCTTGTTCTTTATAATGACCGCCGTAACGTTATGGATAAAGTACGCCATTAGTAATGAAACGGGAATGAGTATCCATCTTGAATCTGGTGGTTTGTTGCTCATCACGGGGATTGCGATGGGCAGTGGCTATGCGCTTTGGAACTACGCAATTATTGGCGGTAATATGGTGTTGCTGGCAACCTTGTCTTACTTTACACCTGTACTGTCTACCGTTATTTCTTCGGTGATTCTTGGCCTAGTGCTCACCGATACGTTTTTGCAGGGGGTGGCGCTGGTGACGATAGGGTCATTGTTGTGCTGGTGGGTGACGAGGGAGAAAAAAGTGGCTTCGGTTGAACCACAGACGTGTCAGGACTAAGGTTTACCAGCGGATCTCTATCGGTGTCCCTGTTTTCACTAGAGTGAGCAGTTCATCCATTTCTTCGTTAGTAATGGCGATGCAGCCGTTAGTCCAGTCAAAACTCTGTACAAATGTTGCGGGGCGCTGTTCCCCGTTTCTTAATCCATGAATCTTTATGTTTCCTCCAGGGTTGATATTGAGCTGCTCTGCATAGGCAATATCCCGCAGGTTGGGGTAGCTGATATGAATTGAGCGATAGAACTCCGAATCATCAAGCACGAAGTCGAGATAGTAGCGTCCTTCCGGTGTTCGATGATCCCCTTCCTGAGTTTTATGTCCCTTTGGATGCTTGCCAAGGGCAATGCGAAATTCCCTCACTACCTGATCATTGTCGATCAGGTACATGCGGCGTTTGGATTTATCAACCTTGACCAAATCAACTTCTGCGATGGCTGCAAAGGTAAAAAATAACGTGCTCAACATCCCGATTGTTTTAGAGGCAGTCCTGTTCATTATTGAATTGTCCGCTTAAAACAGAAAGGCAGCTAATAGGCTGCCTTTCGTTGCTAGATGATTAGATTAGGGAGAGATTGAAAATATATCTTGCTCCGCAAACCCCAGATTTTTAAACGCTTCTATCGCTTCATGACGACTGGACGCATCGACTTCAAATGAAGTCATTTGAGATCCATCAAAATAGAGGATCACATAATGAGTACTGGGATCTGGCTTTTCAATTGCCGACATCATTCCTCCAGTTATTCATTAGCGTAATGAATATAAAACCTGAACAATGCCTCTATCTTGACTGTGCTAAAGCTTCGCTAATCTTTCCTCTGGCTTCCCTGTTGCGCGAGGCATTTTGTCCACCTTGTTTATTAGTTTAAGCAGTTTTGCAGCATTCCAGCCAGTTTCTTGCTGAGAAAAATGACACTTTTGCATTTCATCCAGTTCATTCTGGATCTCGTTAACAAGAGAAGGATCGTTAATTTGTGCTTCCGTCAGCCATTTTGAGGCGCTGTGCTGTGCTTTAAAATGGTCTCCTGCTTTCAAAGCCGCTATCAAAGCGTCACTTGATTTGAGGGGGACATTGATTTGCCTTTCATCTGACTCGATTGCTTGTGGACGTTTTGTTAGCCATAGCACAGTGCTGATTGCCCAAAGGAGAGCAAACAACCCGGTTAGATAGGGCCAGATGCCTGGGTCACTGACGGTGACCGTTTTAACGTCGGCTGGCGCTGTGTATGGAGAAGCCGGTACGGGAATGTTCAAGCTCTCACCAGGGCTGACATCCAGTGACAAACCGTCCAGACGCGCGGTTTTTTGTTGTTTGTTTTGGCTATCCCACCAGTTGAGATTAACTTCTGGTAGGTCAACCTTGCCCGTTTGTTGCGGAATGAGCACTTGTTTTAATGTCATACGAGTGAAGCCATTATCCAGTTGCGTGAACTGGGGTTTTTCTTCATAAACGCGAATACCTTGTGGGTAGGTGATTTTCAGGTTAGGGAATCGGTCAGACGACAGCCCTTTGATATCAAGCGTCAATTCACGAGTAATCGAGTCTCCAACTTTGGCTTGAGGCGTCGAAGAGGAGGCGATGTTTTCTCCATCGGCCGACGTCCATGTTTGGGCTAAATTCAACTCAGAGGTTGGCAGCCATACCCCCGTGTAGCCTGCTGGCTTGTCTTCTACTTTGATATCAAATGTTTTCGCAGGGGTATCCACGGAAATGAGCTTGGTCGTTCCTGTGCGGTCATTTCCGTACACAACGGAGCCTTTGAAAGCCGCGCTGGTGAGCGTGTATTCCCCCGGCTGGTCTGCCGTGATGAGGTAGTTCTGATCAAGTACCGTGACTTCTACGCCACCCAGCACACTCTGGTACTGATTCGGTTCGCCAATTTGAGTTAAGGTCAGACCGTCGACTCGTGGAGGAACCACATTTGGGTTTTGCAGTCGTCTAGGATCGGCCTTGATAATGAGACGAGTTTGTAATGACGCACTCTCATTGGGGTAGAGCGTTGTTTTATCCAGTGAGCTGCGCAGTTCAACGAGATCGGATACCTTAGGCTCATCTCTGTCCATCGTGACTTGAATCGCGATTGGTTTCGAGCTCGCACCATTGATGGTAAAAGCGGGAATCTTTGCCACGCCGAGAGTCTGAGCGGCTAGTGTTAAGTTCCACTCACTGCGTGTACTGCGATTGCCATTGACGATATTGATCGAAGATCCAAAGCTAGGTCGACCCACATAGAAGTCTTTGTCCAATCCGCTGAAATCAATATCGTCGGAAGATACCTTTTCGTCGACCACCACGCGAAGTTGAAAGACTTCGTTCTTGACGACTTTATTCTTGCTGACAGACGCCCAGACGTTAGCCGCCATTGCGGGTTGGCTGAAAAAAGATAACGCCAGCGCCAAGAAGCTAATCAGTTTCATTATTTGTCGATTCATAGTTACCACTTCTTACCTGTATTCTGCGGTGGTTGTTTTTGTTGAGCTTGCAACATCATCTGTGCTCGGAGTAAGCGGCTAGGGTCGCGCGCGCTTTCGACCTGTTCCAGTTTGCGAAGTGCAGGATCAATGTGTTCTAAATTTTGTTCCTGCTCTGCTGCGCTTTGTGGCGGAGTCGCGGTTTTGTTTTGCTGCTCTGGTGCTTGTTCCGGCTTTGGTGCGCCTTGCGGTTGTTTCTCCTGCTGTTGCTCTTGTTGTTGCTGATCAGAATTGGAACTCGAGGTTTGTTGCTTTTGTTGTTCGCCAGTCTCTTCCTGATTTTGTTCAGGCGTTTGAGAGGGCTGTTGTTCAGATTGCTTGTCAGAGGATGGCTCATTTGACGAAGGATTTTGCTCAGATGGAGAAGAATTCTCTTGCGCTGATGAGCTGTCATCGCCAGACTTTTGTTGCTGTTGCTGTTGCTGTTGCTGTTGCTGTTGCTGTTGCTGTTGCTGTTGCTGCTGTCTGACAATATTCAGGTTGTGCTGTGCATCTTCGTGGTTTGGATCTTGCGTAAGCACATCCTCATAAAGACGAATCGCTTGATCAAACTCTCGGTTCTGAGCATAGGCGTTAGCGAGGTTGTATTTTCCGCGTAGAGTTTGTGAACCTTTAAGCGCATTGATAGCCGCAGGGAAATTACCCGCCTGATATTGCGCAATGCCTTGCCACTCTTTGCTATCGAACAGATCAGCCGCTTGTTGATATTGCTCGGCATCATAGAGCTGCTTGGCTTGTTGATCCTGATTGAGCCAGGCTGAGGCCATTGCAGGTTTCGGCGTCAGTAGCGGGGAAACCATAATGACGAGCGCAAACAAAAAGCCGCGACGAAACATAAGTAATGCTGGGATGACAAGCAAGGGGACTAACCAGATACCACTATTGACCCGATCGCTGATTTGTTGTGATTGGTTTAACTTACCAGTGCTTTCGATTTGGCTGGTATGATTGGCGATGGCGTCGATGTCACTGTTGTTAAGCTGAATGGGTGTAAAGAAACCACCAAGGGCATTGGTGACACTATTCATATTACTGAAGTTAGATTTAGCGACCACCGTTTGCCCAGCATCGGTTTTAAGCAGAGTGCCGTCACTGAGTTTTATCGGGGCACCTGAGCGGGTACCCACACCCAGAATAGACAGTCGCCAGCGAGTGCCTTCAACCAGATCTTCAATGCCTTGGGTTTCCGCATCATCTAAATCGTCAGTGAAGAGAATAATGTCACCGCGAGATAAACCTGTGTTTTTCATCATATTGATGGCCAAACTGACAGCCTTCACGGCGTCGGCACCCGGGTAGGGCATCAGCTCAGGGCTGAGATTCGGTATCAGGTTTTCGATGGTGCGCGTATCGGAGGTCATCGGACTGACGGTGTACGCATCACCAGCGTAGGCCACAAGCCCTGTAGTCCCTTCACGCCACTGTTTAAGTAAGTCGCTGGCCTTGTATTTTGTTTGGGTCAGCCGGTTAGGCTTGATGTCGGTCGCGTACATGGACATCGACATATCCATGATCAATACACGACCACTGTCGTTGCTGAAGCTCGGTCTCTCAGAGCTATTAAAACTTGGCCCAGAGAGAGCAATGATGGCGATCAAACCGCTGGTCGCAATGGCACTCGTGATGGCATTCCGTGCCGATTTTTGCTGTATACCCATTGCTTTGGCTAGATGAGGAGCGATCAACGTCTGGCTACGGCTACGTTTTGAGAGCCAGAAAACCAATCCACATAGTGGAACAAGTACCAGCAGCCACTCTGGGTAGAGGAAGCGAAAATCAGACATGATTCCTCCTAATGATAATCAGTACAAATAAGCCTGTCAGTGCTATCGCCAGTGGTACCCCGAACCACTCTTGTTGTGGTCGCCAGGTCTGCGTGGCTTGGCTAACAGGTTCTAGGCTATTAATGGTGTCATAGATGGTGGCCAGTTCTTTGCTGTCACGAGCGCGGAAATATTGTCCACCTGTTAGCTGGGCAATGCTCATCAGAGATTTTTCGTCTAAGTCTTGTGCAGTGTTGACTTTACGTGTCATGAAAAACTCTTTGACCATCATTTCTCCAGCACCGACGCCAACTGTGTAAATGGTGGCGTTGTACTTTTTGGCAATTTCGGCGGCTTCGATAGGATCCAGTACGCCCGCCGTGTTGCTGCCATCGCTGAGTAGTATCATCACTCGTTGCGGCGCATCGCTATCGACGAACGTTTTGGTTGCAAGCCCAATACCTTCACCAATAGCGGTTTTGGTCCCTACAAGGCGTAATACAGTTTGGTTTAGTTGCTCGGCGACTGTCTGTCTATCGAGAGTTAATGGTGTTTGCAGATAAGCGTGATCGGCAAACAGCACTAAACCCAATCGGTCTCCCTGACGTTTGGATATAAAGTCAGATAAGACGTGTTTGACGGCGCTTAAACGGTCGATGTAATCACCGTTGAACTGCATGTCTTCTTTACTCATTGAGTACGACAGATCGACAACCAGCATCATGTCTCTATGCTTGGGTTGTGTCGTGACAGGATCGCCATACCAGACAGGTCTCGCGACGGCTGTAATCACGCCTAGCCAAACTAAGCTCGCCAGAACTTTAGCCAGTAAGTTCCTCGGTGCACTGCCGACTGCTGAATCCGGCAAGTAGGGCATATAAACCGGCGATGACTGCTTAACCGGTGGCAGTAAAAAATAAATCAGTATGGGAAGTGGTAGCAACAAAAATGCCCACCACCATACGAATTCGATATTAGCCAACTTTGGCTCTCCTTCTTTTTGGGGGAAGCGCTTCGTCAACCCATTGGGCGCAATGGGTAATCAGTTCAGCGGCGTTCCCCACAGGCTGTTTTGAGTACAAGGCTTCTTGCCAAAGTTCATAGTTGTTAACGAACACGGGTGACTTCATCTGAGTATCAAGAAACGCGTACCACTCTTTGCCTGTGAGCTGCGCTACCTCTTCTCTTGGGTAGTAACACAGTGCGGCTTGACGCAATAATTCAATGGCTTCAGCCGGTTTGTCGCCGGCTTGAATCAGCTTTAGCGCGGTTTTCTTTGGTGCCAAACGCTTTTTGTTCCAGCGATAAGTCAACCAAATGATCAATGTGCCAAAGACAATCGCTCCTGCGGTCGCCCACCATCCCCATGCAAGTGGAAACCATGAAGGCACTTCCGGTAGTTGCATTGGATTGAGTGGTAATAGTAAATCCTTGTTATTGGTGCTCATTGATTACGTCCAGATAATTGTTGTAGTAATGACTCTTGGGTAGAGAGACGAGTAAAACTCAAGCCGTGGTGAATCGATAAGTCTTTCAGATCCTGCTGCTTTTGTTCAAAAACAGACTTAATTTGGTCGCGTGCTTTTTGTGAAGAAAAATCCATCCACAAGGTTTGACGCTTATCGGAAACTTGTTCGACGCCACGGTAACGAGTGATGCCTGCTTCCAAAGGATCGGAAATATGGACCAGTCGTACGCGGTTGTGCGCACGTAATCGAGTGAGTAATGGCTGGTTTGATTCTGAAAAGCGCAGAAAGTCACTGATAATAACCACTTCGCTACCTTTGGGACAAAGGCGATTCAGAGCTTGTAAGGCGTGGCCCATGTCGGTAGCTTGACCTGTAGTCGATTGATGCAGTGTGTCCTGATGAAGCGTCACCAAATGCTGCATTAACGCGAGCGGACCTTGATGACGACTGGTTGGCTTGAGTTCAGTCAGTTGGCTACCAGTATCAATGATGGCACCGATGCGATCTCGCTGCGCGACAGACAACCATGCGATTAGGCTTGCCATATGAGAGGCCAACACCGATTTGAACATCAGCTGAGAACCAAACATCATACTGGCACTGAAATCGACATAAACAATAATGGGTTTCTCTCGCTCTTCCGTGAACAGCTTAGTGTGAGGTTTACCCGTCCGTGCGGTCACACGCCAATCAATGCTGCGAACATCGTCTCCAGCTTGATACTGACGGACTTCGGCGAAGTCCATACCACGACCGAGTTGCTTACTCTGATGTTGCCCCAACATTTGAGACCACAAACTCTTGGCAGGAGGTAACCACTTTATCGCTTGTTGCTTGTAGTAAAGCAGTTCATCAAGGCACAAGTTTACGCCGTCAGAGTGTGGGGATAATTGTTTATCCATCTGTTCCCCTTATGCGCTGCCCACCAGAGACAGAAGGCGGTTAACCACCTGATTGGCGCTTATACCTTCGGCTTGAGCCTGATAGCTGAGCAGAATACGGTGTCTGAGAACAGGGAAAGCCATCGCCTGCACATCTTCTGGAGAGACATAGTCACGACCCGATAGCCAAGCGTGAGCTCGAGCACAGCGGTCTAATGCGATGGTGGCACGAGGGCTAACGCCCATTTCTATCCAGCTGTTTAGCGTGTCGTCATACTGCGTTGGTTGTCTTGTTGCCATAACAAGACGGATAATGTAGTTTTCCACGCCTTCAGCCATATGAATATTCAACACTTCTTGACGGGCAGAAAACACTTCCTGTTGTGACAGTACAGGTGGGGTTACTTTTTCTTCACCCTTTGCCTCGCCTCGATTTAGACGCAGAATGTCCAGTTCACTTTCTGCATTTGGATAGTCCACCGCTAAATGCAGTAAAAAGCGATCCAATTGGGCTTCAGGAAGTGGGTAGGTACCTTCTTGCTCAATGGGGTTCTGTGTTGCCATCACTAGAAACAATTCAGGAAGCGGGTAGGTTTTTCGACCCGCCGTGATTTGCTTTTCTGCCATGGCTTCAAGCATTGCTGCCTGAACTTTCGCGGGTGCACGGTTGATTTCGTCAGCCAAAATCAATGAGTTAAAGATTGGCCCTGCTTGGAAAGTGAACTCGCCTGTTTCTGGACGGAATATATCAGTACCGGTTAAATCGGCGGGTAGTAAATCAGGGGTGAACTGAATTCGATGAAAATCACCGTCAATACAATCAGCCAAGGACTTTACTGCCCTTGTTTTGGCTAGCCCCGGTGGGCCTTCGACCAAGATGTGACCATCGGCGAGTAACGCGACTAAAAGTTGTTTAACCAGTTCTGCCTGACCAATAACTTGGCTCTCCAAGTATTGCTGAAGGTTGTGAAATGACTGAGAGTTCATTGGTGTCTATCTCCTCACTTTTTCACTTAGTGGTTTAAGCCGTGAAAAAGTTCATCCATTTTGACTTTATTGCGGTTTGGTTGCTGATTTACTCATCAACACAGCAGTGCAATATAAGTGCTATTATTCAGTTATTTACAATATGGGGATTTTGACTCCTCATGCAAGTGTTCAATATCGAAAAATTGGTTTGCAAATCAGTACGAAATTGATGAATTATTCAGTAAAGAAATGTAATTTACATCCGATATAGATAGATGCGTCACTATTGAGCTTGGTTTGGCCCTCTCCGGAGCCAGTCAATCTGTGGCGATGATGAATTTTCATAATGACAAAGCGCTAAAAGGCAACGCGAATGATGAAACTAAACGCGATCAGTATTAAGCAAAAGGTTGTTGCGGGTATTACCTTTGCTGTTCTTGCTTCAACAATTATTGTTGGGGTGATGGCACAGCGTCAGGCACGCGAAGTTCTGGAGCATAGGCTGGTAAATATAGAATTACCCTCGATGCTAGACCAGATCAAGGGACAAATTGACTATGATGTGACTCAGCTACTGCGAGCTGCGGAGCAGATCGCAAACAATGAATTTATCAAAGATGCGATCAGCACGACCAACATTGATCCTCAAGTTGAAGCCAAGTTGGTCAAAGAACTGAATAACGTTCGTAACCAATACAATTTGAATGATGCTTCCGTTGCGAACCGTGAAACGGCGTATTACTGGAACCAAAACGGCTTTTTACGCCAATTGACCCAACAACAAGATGGTTGGTTCTTTGGTTTTACCCGCTCGAATCAGCGCACCATGGTGAGCATGTTCCAAGAGTCGACAGGGGAAGTGAAAATGTTCGCCAACTTCCAGTTTGTTAATGGGCTAAGTATGTCGGGCCTATCTAAGTCGATGGATGATATGGTCAGAATGCTGAATGGTTTTCAAATCGAAGACACAGGTTTTGTCTTTCTGACTGACTCTCAAGGGCAAGTTCAAATCCACCGTGAGAAAGATAAGTCCAGTTCGACGCTCTCTCAGCTCTATGGCAGCGACGCTTCCAAACTTCTCAATAAATCGGATTTCAACCTGATTGAAGCCAGCTACGATGGTGAACAAGTGTTCGTATCAAGCTTGTACATCCCTTCCATGGATTGGTTTGTGATTGGTGTTGCTCCTGTTAATGAAGTCTTTTCTGATTTAAATCAGGTGGCGAAGCAAATGACCATTACGACATTAGTGGTCGCGGCTTTGTTTATCTTTATGGGGCTATTTTTGGCAAACAGCATTGCCCGTCCTATCAGGTCGATCGCAGCACGCTTTACCGATCTTGGCCGAGGTGACGGTGACCTTTCACAACGTATTGAAGTGAAGAGCAGCGATGAGATTGGCCAGCTTTCTGAAGGTTTTAACGGCTTCATTGAGAAAATTCATGAGTCGATGAAAGAAGTGGCGTCAACCAGTGGGGCGCTACAAACCGCCTCTGACAGTGTTTCCCAAAAAGCCAACACGACACACGATAACAGTCAAATTCAGCGCGACCAAACCATTCAAGTCGTCACGGCGATTAACCAAATGGGCGCAACGATCAGCGAGATTGCGTCGAATGCGGCCACTGCCGCAGAAACGGCGAATCAAGCCTCTGATAATACCCAAGTTGGTCAAGATGTTGTCAATAAGGCCAAAGATGCGATCAGTCGTTTGGCTACGGACATAGAGAATACTGGTCAAGTCGTTGAGCAACTGGCATCGACAACACAGGAAATCGGCTCGATTCTGGATGTTATCCGTGATATCTCCGAACAAACCAATCTACTTGCACTCAACGCAGCCATTGAAGCCGCGCGAGCTGGCGAGCAGGGTCGTGGTTTTGCTGTGGTCGCGGATGAAGTACGAAACTTGGCGAGTCGAACCGCAGATTCGACGGAAGAGATCCAGAAGATGATCAACCAGCTACAAAGTGATGCCAAAGATGCGGTAACGGCGATGGAAGCGGGTAAATCAGTCACTCATGAAGGGGTATCATCATCAGATGAAGCGGTTGGCGTGTTGGTGAGTATTTCCGAGCGTATCCACGATATTTCTGACCGTAATACTCAGGTGGCGACGGCGACGGAAGAGCAATCAACGGTTGTGCATACCATCAACCAAAATATCGAAGAGATCAACGCCATCAATGAAGTGACAACCAGCACAGCAGAAGAACTGGCAGCCGCGAGTTCTGATCTGAAAGAGTTGTCCGAACGTCTGGATCGTATGGTAGGAAGCTTTAAGCTATAAAACCATTCGTAAACTAGAATAACTGGGGTTAAGTGGGTAAACTTAGCCCCAGTTTTTATATTGATTAGGTAAGTAATAGCATGAGTGATTTTGAAAAAGAGCTGGAGCAAATGTCACAGGAAATGAGTGATGAGCCTGAAGTAGCCCTGCCATCACTTGAAGAACAAAAAGCCATCGCAGCAGAACTGAAAAAGCTCGAAGAAGCGGGTGAGTTGACTCCAGAAATCTTAGAACAGTACTTCGGCAAGTTCTATTCGAAAACCGATAAGCCAATTCATTAAGTAAAAGATATCTTTCTAAGTTACTGATATTATTAATTTAATAAGGTCGGAATTCCGGCCTTTTTAATTGCCTATATAACCGTAGTGGCGATGAAGAGGCGGCAGGGCTCTCAGTTTTTTAAAGTGGCGATAGGTTTTTTTGATAGCGCTTCGGACAAGTGTTCTGGAGCAAATTCGTCTAACACAAGGACTTTAGTCGGTTATGTAGGTATACATAGTAACTAAGTGCTCTTCATCACTCTGAATCAATACATCAAAACCGTTATCTCGATATATATCAATAAGCTTATCCACTTTACCGCATTCCAATATGATGACTCTCCCCCCAACTAATGCTTGAGCCGCTTCGATAATGGCATAAACCTCTTCCAAAATGTCGGGTAGAGATATTGGATTTAGCGGAATAGTAAAATTTTTACCTATTTGCCCAATAAGATAAGTTCTAACGCTCTCCGAGTGTTTATTAATGCCATCTAGTTTTTACTTGATTCTGAGACAGTTCGGCTTGTGTCAGAGAGACTTCTTTAAAGGATATCGAAAAATAGGCGAGAATATCAGCGTTTTCACTATCGAGTATTAGATAAGTGCGAGAATTGTCGCTTTGCTCGAATCGTATGGATTTAGTTTTAGAAAGATTTCTAGCTCTGGATTTTTGGGGCAAGAAAAATCAGAGAAAAGCCGTTGGCAACCTTCTGTACCAACAGCTTCTAACAAGTCGCTGAGTTTGATAACTTCTGTACTAATCGCTGAATACCTTTTTCTTTATCAGACTCATAGTCGCGTTTCTTGACACTGATCTTGCGTGGATTTTTCGCTGCGTTTTTAAACTTTGCGATAGCCACTTCATCAGTCACAACGAAGTTCTTGTCAAATGAAGTAGTAGCCATAGCTAGAACCTCCCTTATAAAACTTATACTCACTTGGAGCTATGAATCACGTAGTAGCTAGGCAGCTGCTACGTGTTGATCATGCCTATTTTTTAGCCGTATGTCAATTTGCTAGTATTAGTCGGTTAGTAGCGCGACACCTCGCATTTAGTATAGCGGATAGTACCAGCAATGTGGGAAGCCAGTCTGTTGAGAAGACTAATGTATCATCAGAGTAGTAGGTGGAGTACAGGGCTTGTAACGTCTGTCCTTTAAAAGCTATTTATCGGGTAAGATCCCACGATAGCGCTCTATTTGCTCTGAGGTGGCGACGACAACTTCTGTCGGGCCACCAAATTTTGACAGGAAAAACGCTAAGTATTCATCATTCATCTGGCTGAC
>NZ_JAPPTP010000034.1:0-41648 GCF_027587155.1 Vibrio sp. T11.5 | reverse complement strand
GGAAGACATGTCTGCTCCTGAATGCGTTAAGCGAAAACTAATTTTGATGGGCGATTATTCTCTCAAAGGCGTCTAAGCTCTGCAAACGTTTTACAGTCTGAATACTTGCGGTTCTCGCTTATTTTCTTCTATTTTCATCCATCTTAGTGACATTTAACTCTATAAAAGCAAACGTTTAGATATGTATTAAATTAAAAAAAGAGCTTGTAATTCGAGCAATGAAAATTAGAATAGACGTCTAGATGTAGATACACCTACAATCAATAATATTATTCAATGTCAGTGATGAAACCATTCACTGATATAACCAGATTAAAGTGGAGCTAACATGGCTAAGCACCTGTTTACTTCTGAGTCGGTATCAGAAGGACATCCAGATAAGATTGCAGACCAGATTTCTGATGCAGTACTTGATGCGATTCTTGAACAAGATCCAAAAGCCCGTGTTGCGTGTGAGACATACGTTAAAACCGGCATGGTAATGGTAGGTGGCGAGATCACCACGTCTGCGTGGGTAGACATTGAAGAGCTCACTCGTCAAACCGTTCGTGAGATAGGTTATGTCAACTCAGAAATGGGCTTCGACGCAAACTCTTGTGCGGTACTAAACACGATTGGTAAACAGTCTCCAGATATCAACCAAGGTGTTGATAAATCAGATCCAAAAGAGCAAGGTGCTGGTGACCAAGGCATCATGTTTGGTTACGCGACGAATGAGACAGATGTGCTAATGCCAGCCCCAATCACTTACTCCCATTTGCTTGTGCAGAAACAAGCGGAAGTACGTAAAAACGGCACACTACCTTGGCTACGTCCTGATGCAAAATCACAGGTAACGTTCCAGTACGACCAAGGAAAAATTGTTGGTATTGATGCTGTCGTTCTTTCGACTCAGCACTGTGACTCAATCTCAACTCCAGACCTGCGTGAAGCGGTTATGGAAGAGATCATCAAGCCAGTTCTACCATCAGAGTGGCTAAACAAAGACACCAACTTCTTCATCAACCCGACTGGCCGTTTTGTTATCGGTGGCCCAATGGGTGACTGTGGTCTGACAGGTCGCAAGATCATCGTTGATACATACGGTGGTGCTGCTCGTCACGGTGGTGGTGCATTCTCAGGTAAAGATCCATCAAAAGTTGACCGTTCTGCTGCTTACGCTGCTCGTTACGTTGCGAAAAACATCGTTGCTGCTGGCCTTGCTGATCGTTGTGAGATCCAGCTTTCTTACGCAATCGGTGTTGCAGATCCAACATCTATCATGGTGGAAACCTTTGGTACTGAAAAAGTATCTCAAGACATCATTGTTGAAGCGGTTCGCCAGCACTTCGATCTTCGCCCATACGGCCTACAAGAAATGCTGAACCTACTTCAACCAATCTACAAGAAAACAGCAGCTTACGGCCACTTTGGTCGTGAAGAATTCCCATGGGAAGCTACTGATAAAGCATCACTTCTTCGAGACTTCGCTGGCATTAAGTAATTAAACTGCCGCGATAACTTGCTATTTAAGGGCTTCTGGGTAACCAGAAGCCCTTTGTTTTTGTGCGCAAAAATCGAACAACAAATTTGTATTTTTTTGTCATGGGGTCAATAGTTAACAATAAGTTAAAAGGTCAATTCTTTGCCGAAATTGCTTTTTAACAGACTAAGTTAGATGCGCAGCTTACTAGGCCAGTCGCAAAGCCGGGCATCGAGTTCCAAAACGTCACTCATTGACCTGTGGGTGACTTATTACAGAATCGATCAAGGAGGATGTATGCCTCGTACGGTGAATCCACAAGACTTAAACGAAAAGCGAAAGGAAGTCCCAGATAACGAATACGCACGCACTATTCCGTGCAATCACGTCAGTTTATCCGCGCCGTTTCACTGGTTATCACTCGGCTTGCACGACTTTGTGCGTATGCCATTGATCAGTGCCTTTTACGGCTTATGTTTTATGGCGGCAGCGATTGGCATCGTGCTGTTAGTACAATGGCAAGGCACACACTTAGTCGTAATGCCAAGTTTAGTCGTATATATGCTAATAGGTCCTTTCCTAGCGCTAGGGCTTTATGATGCCAGTTGGGAACGGGAAAAGGGCCATCACGCCAGCTTACTTCACTCAATGAAAGCGATTGGGCGTAACTCTTCATCACAATGGGCGTTCGCTGTCATGCTCGCTGTGTGTATGATCTTCTGGATGCGTATCGCAGCATTACTTCATGCGTTATACCCGTCCGTTCAGGGCGCGCCATTGACCGAGTTCCTTCCATTTCTGGTAATTGGTTCCTTGGTAGGCATAGTACTGGCTGCAATCGTGTTTAGTATTTCAGCTTTCTCCATCCCACTGATGATGGAACGACGCGTTGATATGATGACCGCTGTGTTTACCAGCTTTAACGCCGTCAAATCCAATATACCAGCGATGATAGTGTGGGCCGCCTTGATTTGTGGCGGTATCTTAATTGGCTTTGCAACTTACGGGATCGGCATGTTGTTTACTATGCCAATCCTTGGCTACGGTACTTGGCACGCTTATCATGAAACCATCAAGAAAAAGCACCATTAGCGCTATCTTCTGATCCGGTATATGATTCGCCCCTTATGTAAGGGGCGAATTTTTTGGAGATGAATTTGGATATAGAGCTTTGCTATCGCGCACAACAAGTGGTCGCTCGCTACATCACAATGGCTCAACATGCTTTTCAGCGTTCATTTTCTTTCCCTTCTATCAGCTACCAACTGAGAGGTAAAGCGGCGGGCAAAGCCTACCTCCAGCTCAATGAAATTCGCCTAAATCCGGTATTATTTGTCGAAAATCAGCAAGCGTTTTTCGATGAAGTCATCCCGCATGAAATCGCCCATTTGATCACTTATCAGGTCTATGGTCGAGTCAGACCCCACGGTAAAGAATGGCAATCGGTCATGGAAAGCGTGTTCAGCATCCCTGCTCGTACTACGCACAGTTTTGAAATTACTTCCGTACAAGGGAAAACATTCGAGTATCGCTGCGGATGCCAAACCTATCCGCTAACGATCAGACGCCACAATAAAGTCCTACGTCAACAAAGCAGCTACCGATGTCAGAGCTGTCAGCAAAGTCTTGTATTTACGGGCAAACAACTCTCATAGCTCTGTGGCCATCGATAACACTCAATTTAAAATGCGTGGTAGACTGCGATAAGTCATACTTTCCTAATACTTATCGACATGAAAATTCGAGTATTTTTCGTTTGCTTAACTTTACTGATCACTTCATTTCAGGCCCTATCTGCGCCTCCCTCTTCGTTTTCGAAAGCCAAAAAAGAAGCGCTGAAAATATATGCAGATCACCCCACCAGCTTTTACTGTGGATGTGATATTACCTGGCAGGGAAAGAAAGGTATTCCCGATTTAAAGTCATGTGGCTACGAAGTAAGAAAACAGCAAAAACGAGCCTCAAGAATCGAATGGGAGCATGTTGTTCCAGCCTGGCAGTTTGGCCACCAACTTCAATGTTGGCAGTCTGGTGGGCGAAAAAACTGCACCAAAAATGACACCGTTTTTCGTTCAATGGAAGCCGACCTACATAACCTCACTCCAGCCATCGGTGAAGTGAACGGTGATCGTTCGAATTATAATTTCAGTCAATGGAATGGTGTGAATGGTGTTACTTATGGCCGATGCGAGATGCAGGTCAACTTTAAGCAGCGAAAGGCCATGCCACCAAACCGCGCCAAAGGCTCCATTGCTCGAACTTATCTGTACATGAGTCAGGAATACGGATTCAAGCTATCTAAGCAACAAAGTCAACTCATGACAGCTTGGAATAAACTCTACCCAGTCGACAAATGGGAATGTGAGCGTGAACACCGAATTTTCAAGATTCAGGGCAATCATAACCCTTTCGTTTTCAAAGCATGCCAGGCTCTGTAATTGCCCCTTATGAATTGTGGCGATATGTATAGCCTGCCCCTTGTTTTTTAGGCACAAAGCATCCATGTTAGGAGTTCATTCTCAATTATCTGGCCGGATACATAGCTGATGCGAATTCCTCGAATTTATCACCCTGAACCTATAACCCAACTTGGCAGTTTAGCGCTTAACGAAGACGCAGCCGGCCATGTAGGAAGAGTCTTGCGGATGAAAGTTGGACAAGAAGTATTGCTTTTTGATGGCTATGGCGCCGAGTTTCCTGCCGTAATTGAAGAGGTCACCAAAAAGTCTGTCATGGTGAACATCACTGAACGTGTTGAACGTAGCAGTGAGTCACCGCTGGACTTACATTTGGGTCAGGTCATTTCTCGCGGAGAAAAGATGGAGTTCACCATTCAGAAGTCCGTAGAGTTGGGCGTCAATACCATTACTCCATTGATTTCTGAGCGTTGTGGCGTCAAGCTGGATCAAAAACGTTTCGAGAAAAAGCTCGCCCAATGGCAGAAAGTAGCCATCAGCGCTTGCGAGCAAAGTGGGCGTAATATCGTTCCGCAGATTCGCCCTATCATGCAGTTAGATGAGTGGTGTGCAGAAGACTACGATGGCCTTAAACTCAATCTTCACCCAAGAGCAAAATACTCAATCAATACGCTTCCAGATCCGGTCGAGAAAGTTCGCCTGTTGATCGGCCCCGAAGGTGGCTTATCCGCAGAAGAAATCGAGAAAACCCGAGAATATCAATTTGAAGAGACTCTGCTAGGCCCACGCGTATTACGCACAGAGACCGCTGCTCTTACCGCAATTACAGCCCTTCAAGTTCGCTTTGGCGACCTTGGTTAAACGGAGAAAAACCATGATCAAATTAGGTATCGTGATGGACCCTATCGAGTCCATCAATATCAAGAAAGACTCTAGCTTTGCCATGATGCTTGAAGCGCAGCGCCGCGGCTACGAAATCCACTATATGGAAATGCATGATCTGCACCTAGACCAAGGTGTCGCTGTTGCTGATACTAAAGTGGTGGAACTCAAAGAAGATCCAACTGGCTGGTATCAGTTTAAGTCAGAGCAAACGATTGAGTTGTCAGAGCTTGATGCAATTTTGATGCGCAAAGATCCTCCGTTTGATACAGAGTACATCTACGCGACCTACATTCTTGAGCGCGCAGAAGAGAAAGGCACATTAATAGTCAACAAACCTCAAAGCCTACGTGACTGTAATGAAAAGCTTTTCACAGCTTGGTTCCCTGAACTTACCCCAACCACAATCGTGACCCGCAAAGCAGAGAAGATTAAACAATTCCGCGAACAGCACGGAGATGTGATCTTAAAACCACTAGATGGCATGGGTGGTGCATCTATTTTTCGAGTCAAAGAGAACGATCCAAATGTTTCTGTGATTATCGAAACCCTGACTAACCACGGTCAAAACTATGCGATGGCACAAACATTCGTTCCAGACATCAGCAACGGCGACAAGCGAATTCTGGTCGTGGACGGCGAAGCGATGCCTTATAGCCTAGCGCGTATTCCGGCAAAAGGAGAAACTCGCGGCAACCTTGCGGCAGGCGGCACCGGTGAAGCCCGACCTCTGAGCGAAACAGATAAACAGATCGCAGCGACTGTAGCGCCTACACTTAAGGAAAAAGGTTTGATTTTTGTAGGTCTCGACGTCATTGGTGACAAGTTAACTGAGATAAATGTAACCAGCCCAACCTGTATTCGCGAAATCGAGGCTGCATTTGATATCTCAATTACGGGTAAATTGATGGACGCAATAGAGCGTCGCCTCAACAAGCAGTAATTTACTCATATGATCATTGGGCGATAACTTGCCGCCCACTTTACGCTGGAGTAACTATGAATTTAACCAACCACTTTTTAGTTGCTATGCCAGGGATGAAAGATCCCTACTTCCAACGCAGCGTTATCTACGTATGTGAACACAATGATGATGGCGCGATGGGTTTAATGATTAATGCTCCAATCGACATCACAGTAGGTAAAATGCTCAAGCAGGTCGACGTTGAAGCAACTCAGCCTCAACTCAAAGTCGGTAGCCTTGAGAAACCTGTACTCAATGGCGGCCCAGTTTCAGGAGATCGAGGGTTTATTCTTCACCAACCGAAAGATCATTATGAATCCAGCATCCAGATGACTGACTGTATCTCTGTTACCACTTCGAAGGATATCCTCGCGGTACTCGGTACAGAAGCCGAACCACCAGAATACATTGTTGCATTAGGCTATTCTGGCTGGGAAGCAGGCCAATTGGAAATTGAGCTTTCGGAAAACTCTTGGCTAACGATTGAAGCCGACCCTGATGTCATGTTTAACACACCGATCAATGAACGTTGGCAGAAAGCCGTGCAGATGCTGGGCATCGACGCGTCTCAACTGTCCAGCGATATTGGTCACGCATAACCTCATCACTGATAATTTATGTCTAGAACAATTATGGCTTTTGACTTTGGCACTAAAAGTATTGGCAGTGCCATTGGTCAGGAGATTACAGGCACGGCATCACCGCTGAAAGCCTTTAAAGCCAACGATGGCATTCCCAGCTGGGACGATATTGAAAAGCAGATCAAAGAGTGGCAGCCAAATCTACTGGTTGTCGGTTTGCCAACAGACCTTCACGGCAAAGATCTGGAAACTATTACTCCTAGAGCGAAAAAGTTTGCTAATCGTCTGCATGGCCGATTTGGTCTACCTGTAGAGCTCCATGATGAAAGGCTTTCTACAACGGAAGCACGCGCAGATCTATTCGAAATGGGTGGCTATAAAGCCTTGAGCAAAGGCAATGTTGATTGCCAATCTGCGGTAGTCATTTTAGAAAGTTGGTTTGAAGCGCAATACGGCGACTAGTAAGCAATAACATACTAAAAGGGGTGATGTGCAAGCATCACCCCCTTTTTATTTCAATCAGTTAAATCGTCCCCCTCAAGAGTGAGGGACGAACGAGTTGGGGAGCTTTTACAACAACTAGAAAACCTTTAGAGATTCCCTACTCTCTCCTTCGTCGCTCTATGGAATGACGTAACACTCCCTTCGTCGTTCTATGGAGTAGTACTGTAGATTTACAAGACATACTCCAAACATGAAGAGGATGTTAGTCCATATCAATCTTAACGCCACTGAGTGAACCGGAGCTAGACACATCACCACGTTGTGTTTTAAGCATTAGGCGCAAATCATTGGCAGAGTCTGCACTGTGCAGCGCATCTTCTTCAGTAATTTTATCATTTACTACCAGTTGATAAAGCGCCTGATCAAACGTCTGCATACCCATTTCCTGAGATTTCGCCATAGTGGATTTGAGTTCATGCAAGTCCCCGCGGCGAATAAGATCCGATACTCGTGGACTGTTGATTAAGACTTCAAATACACCATGACGACCTTGGCCGTTTTTATCTCGAATCAACTGCTGGCCGATAACACCTTTAAGGTTCATGGAGAGATCAAACAGAAACTGCTCTTTTTGCTCTTTCGGTACAAGGTGCAGGATCCTTTCCAAAGCTTGATTAGCATTATTAGCATGCAACGTCGCCATACACAGATGCCCCGTTTCGGCGAATGTCATCGCGTATTCCATGGTCTCTCGCGAGCGGATCTCACCGATCAAGATCATATCAGGAGCCTGACGCAATGAGTTCTTCAGTGCGACTTCATAACTTTCCGTGTCTAAGCCAACCTCACGTTGTGTGACGATGCACTTCTGATGCTCGTGGACAAACTCAATCGGGTCTTCAACTGTTAGAATATGCCCGCTGCGCTCAGTATTTCGATAGCCCGTCATCGCTGCCATTGTTGTGGATTTACCGGAACCTGTGGCACCCACAACTAACACCAAGCCGCGCTTGGCGATGGAAAGATCTTTCAGAGTTTCGGGCAGTTTTAGGTCATCAAATGTGGGTATGGTTGTTTCGATTCTACGAATCACCGCACCGGGTAATTCACGCTGGTAGAAAGCGGACACACGAAAGCGACCAAAATCCCGCACTACGGCAAAGTTCGCTTCTCGACTGTGGCTATAGTCACTCTGGCGCTCTTCATCCATGGTGCTGTGGAGTAGCATCAGCACTTCGGCTTCCGATAAGCTCTCTCCATACGGCTTCAACTCACCATCAACACGATAAAGTATCGGCGCACCAACAGTGATGTATAAGTCTGACGCTTTCTCAGTCAGCATGCCTTGCAGGTAAGCATTGATATCCATCATGACCTCTCTCAGAACAGACCTTGCTCAACTTCAATTTTCTTCGACACTTCTTCTGCATCAACCAGACCTTGAGCAATCAACTGTTTGGAGTGCTGCTCCATGGTTTGCATACCATGCGCCGCACCAGTCTGAATCACAGACTGCATTTGCGCGACTTTGTCTTCGCGGATCAGATTACGAATAGCAGGCGTTGCCATCATGATTTCATGACAAGCGGTTCTCCCGCCGCCAATGCGCTTGAGTAATTTCTGCGCAATCACCGCACGCAGAGACTCAGAGAGCATGGAACGCACCATGCCTTTGTCGCTACCAGGGAAAACATCAATGATCCGATCGATCGTTTTCGCCGCCGAACTGGTGTGCAAAGTACCAAATACCAAGTGGCCAGTTTCAGCAGCGGTCAGCGCTAGACTGATCGTTTCCTGATCGCGTAGCTCACCGACTAAAATGACATCGGGATCTTCACGCAATGCACTGCGCAGCGCGTTATTAAAACTATGGGTATCATTGTGAACTTCACGCTGGTTGATCAGACATTTGTTATTGGTGTGCACAAACTCAATCGGATCTTCAATAGTCAGAATATGTTTGTTGTGGTTGCGATTAATATGATCCACCATTGCAGCCAGAGTCGTCGATTTACCTGAGCCCGTTGGCCCAGTGACCAAGATTAATCCTTTTTCCATATTGGCGATATTTTCAAAGATCGACGGCGCTGCTAGCTGCTCTAAAGTCGGAATATCGGTTGGAATGGTACGAAATACGGCCGCACAACCACGAGATTGGTTAAACGCGTTGACCCTAAAGCGGCCTACGTCAGGAAGTGCAAAAGAAAAGTCGACTTCGAGACGTTCTTCAAATTCGCTACGCTGAGCATCGTTCATAATTTCAAACACCAAACGATGCACTTCGGAATGGTTGAACGCTGGTACGCCAAGCTTTCTTACTTCACCATCAATGCGTACCATAGGAGATACACCAGCAGAAAGATGTAGATCTGAAGCATTATGCTTTACACTAAAATCCAGTAATTCAGCGATATCCATTTAAAATCCTTAATAAAGTTAGCTATGAGTAGTATTCAACAAAATATTGAACAGATCACCTCACAGATTGAAGCGGCACAACAAAAGTGTGGACGCCCTCTAGGCTCAGTGCAACTTCTGGCGGTGAGTAAAACCAAACCGTTTGACGCGATTTTAGAAGCAGCTCGTGCTGGTCAGGTCGCTTTTGGCGAGAATTACGTACAGGAAGGCGTTGATAAAGTTGCGTATTTCGCTGAAAACCACCCTGAACTAGCCCTAGAATGGCACTTTATTGGTCCAATTCAGTCCAATAAAACACGCCATGTCGCGGAAAGCTTTGCCTGGGTGCATACTGTTGATCGCGCTAAGATTGCGCAGAGACTCAATGATCAAAGGCCTCAAGAAATGGCGCCGCTACAGGTGCTTATTCAGGTCAATACCAGCAGTGAAAGCTCTAAATCTGGCGCCAGTGATGACGAAATCTTTGCTTTGGCAGAGTTGATTTCTTCTTTGCCAAACCTCACGTTAAGAGGATTGATGTCTATCCCGGCCAACGTTTCAGACTATCAGTCGCAACTTACAGCCTTTAACCATTTGGCAGAGCTGAAAAACCGATTGGCGCAACGTTACCCAGAGCTCAATCTCGACACACTTTCGATGGGCATGAGTGGCGATATGGAAGCCGCAATTGAAGCGGGAACGACTATGGTCCGAATCGGAACCGCTATTTTCGGTGCTCGCAACTACAGCAATAAAGCTTAATCAGCAATAACAGGAAGAACACAACCAATGGAACACAAGAAAATTGCCTTTATCGGCGCAGGCAACATGGTCAAGGCTATCGTCTCTGGTTTAGTGTCAGGCGGTTATCCTGCTGACATGCTCACGGCGACAGCCCCATCTGAGACACGACGCCTGCCGTTGGAGCAAGATTATTCCATTAAGACCACCAGCGACAATATAGCCGCTGCCAGCGAGGCTGAGGTGGTCGTCCTTTCTGTGAAACCACAAATGATGGAAGAGGTATGTAAACCGCTTCAATCCATCGACTGGTCAGGCAAATTGGTCATTTCTATTGCCGCAGGGATAAGTAGCCAGCGCCTATGTGAAATGCTGAATCACAACCTAAACATCGTTCGCGTTATGCCAAACACGCCATCTCAGCTTGGTTTGGGAATGAGTGGCTTGTATGCTCCAGCGCACGTTTCACAGCAAGATAAAGCCTTTTCAGCTGAACTAATGGAGTCATGCGGCAAAGTTTGCTGGGTAGAACAAGAATCAGGCATCAACAGCATCATTGCAGCTGCTGGCAGCGCTCCGGCTTACTTCTTCCGCTTTATGGAAGCGATGCAAGCTGAAGCCATTGCCCAAGGTTTTGATAAAGAGACAGCCCGCCTGTTAGTGCAGCAATCAGCCTTAGGAGCCGCCAGTATGGTCGTCGGCAATCCAGAAACAGAACTATCAACACTGCGTAAAAATGTCACCTCAAAAGGCGGTACAACGGCGGAAGCGTTACGCACATTCAACGAACACCAACTTTCAGATATAGTAGCAAAAGCGATGCAAGCCGCAGTAGCTCGTGCTGAAGAAATGGAAAAACAGTTTTAATTAGATTGAGCCTTGGCTCTACGAACAAAGGGTAACCTATGAATTCAATGAATTTTCTGATTTCCACCCTGTTTGATCTCTACATCATGGTGGTGATCTTGCGGATTTGGCTGCAAGCTGCGCGAGCAGATTTCTACAACCCATTCTCACAGTTTATCGTCAAAGCAACTCAACCCGTTGTTGCACCACTGCGCAGAGTTGTCCCTTCGATAGGCAGCATTGATTTGGCAACAGTACTGTTTGCTTATGTGCTATGTGTGCTGAAATTTGTCACTCTGATCTTGGTTGCCTCAGGTGGCTCGGTGTCATTCAGTGCAGAATTCTTCTTCCTCGGCCTGCTATCACTGATTAAAGCGGCAGGTGGCTTGCTATTCTGGGTACTGCTTATCCGAGCCATCCTAAGCTGGGTCAGCCAAGGCCGCAGCCCGATTGAATATGTCTTCCATCAGCTTACAGAGCCTATGTTAGCGCCTATCCGCCGCGTAATTCCAGCAATGGGTGGGTTTGACCTTAGCGTACTGGTTCTATTTATTGGCCTTCAGTTCGCGAACTTCCTGATGGGTGACATGATTGGGCCTATCTGGTTCCAGCTATAAATGGCAAAAGCCGTTTGGTTAGAAGGTGATGATCTGCTACTCAGGCTCTACATTCAGCCCAAGGCGAGCAGAGATAGGCTGATTGGGCTGCATGGTGATGAAATCAAAATCGCAATTACCGCCCCACCTGTAGACGGAAAAGCCAACGCTCACTTGAGCAAATATCTGTCCAAACAGTTCAAAGTAGCCAAAGGGCTAATCACCATAGAGAAAGGGGAACTAGGGCGACATAAACAAGTCCGAATCCAGTCCCCGGCCCATATACCCGAAACAATAAAGGCCATCTTGTGATGGCCTTTATTGTTCGAATCACGAAAAGTGCCCTCTCAATACTTCACATCAAAAGCACAGTATAATCGCCATTGGTCATCTAAAAACCTTCACAGAGTAAGGATCCAAACGTATGATCAGGCGTAAAAACAACAAGTAGGTAGCGATATCATTTACGCTGCTCTTTTCCTCTGTAGTAAGCCATTAAGGAAGCATCATGAAAAAATGGATCACGTTAGCGCTGGCCAGTCTTTTAGCTCTACCCGCATGGGCAGGTCAGTTTAAAACCATCAAAGATGTCGAAGTTCACTACTCCGCATTTAACTCCACGTTCCTAACCCCGCAAGTCGCGCGTAGCTATGAGCTGAAACGAAACGGCTACTCTGCAATCATTAATATCAGCGTGTTAGACAATTATCAGGCTGGTAAACCAGCGATTAACGCTAAAGTTAGTGGCAGCGCGAAAAACTTAATCGGCCAAACTAAGACACTTGAGTTTCGCGAAGTAAAAGAAGGCTCTGCGATTTATTACCTCGCTGAATTCCCTATTTCAGAAGAGGAAAACCTAACATTCAATATCGATGTTAATGCTGGTAATAAAGGTACGGGCAGATTAAAGTTCACCCAGAAATTTTATGTGGAAGAGTAACGGCTAAATACCCTTCTCAATATAGGCACAAACAAGATTATGAATGCACAAAAAATTGTCCTAGCGACAGGTAATCAGGGCAAGGTTCGTGAGATGGCCGATCTGCTGGCAGATTTTGGTTTCGATGTTGTGGCACAAAGCGAATTTAATGTCTCAGAAGTTGCTGAAACTGGCACAACATTTATTGAAAACGCCATCATTAAGGCGCGTCATGCAGCGAAAGAAACTGGATTGGCGGCCATTGCCGACGATTCAGGTCTTGAAGTTGACTTCCTGAAAGGGGCCCCAGGCATCTACTCTGCACGTTATGCCGGAGAAGACGCGAGTGACCAGCAAAACCTAGAAAAACTGCTGGATGCAATGCAGGGCGTTCCGCAGGAGCAACGTACCGCACGCTTCCATTGTGTATTAGTCCTAATGCGTCACGAATTAGATCCAACGCCGATCGTCTGCCACGGTAAGTGGGAAGGCCGTATTCTGACTGAAGCTCAGGGCGACAATGGTTTTGGTTACGATCCGGTTTTCTTTGTTCCAGAAGATAACTGTGCTTCAGCAGAGCTTGAACCAACACGTAAAAAGCAACTTTCTCACCGTGGTAAAGCGCTTAAGCAGCTGTTTGCGACACTTTCTGAGCAGCAATAATGAGCCAATTGATTCCACCAGCGCTGAGTCTTTATGTCCACATCCCTTGGTGTGTACAAAAATGCCCGTATTGCGACTTTAACTCGCACGCGTTAAAAGCCGACATCCCAGAGCAAGAGTACATCGCTGCTCTGCTGGAGGACCTTGATACTGATATCGAGCGTTATCAGCTTAAAACCAACCCACGGGCACTCCACTCCATATTTATTGGTGGAGGAACCCCAAGTCTCATCTCAGCGCAAGGAATCGCTGATTTACTTGCTGGCATAGAAAAAAGAATCGCGTTTAAAGACGACATTGAAATCACCATGGAAGCGAATCCAGGCACGATTGAAGCGGAGCGCTTCGCTGGGTACCGTAAAGCTGGTGTGACGAGAATTTCGATTGGTGTGCAGAGCTTCGAACAGCAGAAGCTCGAACGTCTTGGGCGCATCCATGGTCAAGATGAAGCCGTCAATGCCGCGAAACTGGCGCACAAGATTGGTTTAAATAGCTTTAATCTTGATTTAATGCACGGTCTACCGGACCAAACCGTAGAGCAAGCCCTCGCGGATCTGGAGAAGGCGATTGAGCTTAACCCGCCACATCTTTCGTGGTATCAGCTCACTATTGAACCTAACACCATGTTTCACTACAAGCCACCTGTTCTACCCGACGATGATGACTTGTGGGACATTTTTGAACTCGGCCACCAAAAGCTGTCTGAAGCGGGTTACGTTCAGTACGAAATCTCCGGCTACAGCAAGCCAGAATATCAATGCCAACATAATCTCAACTATTGGCGTTTTGGTGACTATCTCGGCATTGGTTGTGGCTCGCATGGCAAACTCAGTTTCGCTGATGGACGGATCATCCGTACAACCAAGGTCAAGCACCCGAGAGGCTATCTGGCAGCTTATCAGAATATGGTGAAACCCTACCTAGACAGTGAAGCCGATGTCGCTAGCGAAGATCGCCCTTTCGAATTCTTTATGAACCGGTTCCGTTTGATGGAAGCCTGTCCTAAGCAAGACTTCTTAGATACAACTGGCTTGGGTTTTGAATCGATTCAGGAAACCATCGACTGGGCGAAAGAGATGCAATACCTCAGTGAGTCTGATACGCATTGGCAAATCACAGAAAAAGGAAAGCTGTTCCTTAATGATTTGCTCGAAGCCTTTATGGCGGAAGAGTAGAGCGTAAATAGGAGACGAGAGACGGGAACGGACTTCGTCCTGTGGAGAGTGAGAGCATTTATAGGGTTGGCATTTTGCGCCAACCCTTTATTTTTTGTCATCCTCAAGAGCAAGGGACGAATGAGTTGGGGATCTCTTGAAGCGAATCGAACTCTCAATGAGATTCCCTACTCGCTCCTTCGTCACTCTATGGAATGACCGATTAATAGCACGGAGATGCTCTCGAAGGGCGAAGCCCGATCTCGAAGCAAAGCGTTCCGAGGATCTCTAAAAAATCGATCGCCCAATTCGCTCTGCTAACAATTCTAGCGCTTTAGTTCCCGCTAACGAGTTACCTGAAGGGTCGAGCTCTGGAGACCAAACCGCAATCGTCATCTCCCCCGGTACGATAGCAATAATCCCGCCACCAACACCAGACTTACCTGGCATACCGACTCGGTAGGCGAATTCACCAGCGCCATCATACAAACCACACGTTGCCAGCAAAGCGTTAAGCTGCTTGGTTTGGGTAGGCGTCACCACAGGCTTACCGGTTTGCACTGAAGTACCTTTGTTAGCCAGATAGCTGAATGTTTTCGCTAAATCGACGCAGCTCATCTTCAAAGCACACGCATGAAAGTAGTTATTCAGTACTGGTATAACATCATTGTCAAAGTTGCCAAAAGAGCGCATCAGATAAGCAATCGCCGCGTTGCGATCGCTGTGCATCATCTCAGATGCAGCGACTATTTTGTCATAACAGATATGAGTATCGCCCGACAGTTGACGGACAAATTCCAGCAAGCGTTGTCTCGGTGCAGACAAGCGACTTTGCAGCAAATCGGCAACCACTATTGCCCCAGCATTAATGAAAGGGTTCCGTGGAATGCCCTGCTCCATCTCAAGCTGAATAAGAGAGTTAAATGCCTGACCAGAAGGTTCCTTACCTACCCGCGCCCAAATCTCATTAGGGGTATATAAGCCCATTGCTAACGTCAAACTCAACGCTTTAGAAATGGACTGAATAGAAAAAGGCTCGTCGGCATCACCGGCTTTGATCACTTCTCCCTTATTGGTAAAGACAGCTATTGCCAGTTTATTAGCCGGTACTTTTGCCAACGCTGGAATATAATCGGCTACTTTTCCCTGACCGATAAGCGGCCTGACCTCTTGCAGGATGTCGGCTAAAATTTCTTTTGTCGGTTTCATTACTTACCTATCTTTCAAAGGCTTATTATTTTTCTTGTAGGGTCAAAAAAGCCAACATCAAAAATGTTGGCCTTCTCATTCGCTTTTATTTCGCGGTGACTTAGCTAACACGCTTAAACTTAATGTCCCATACTCCGTGACCTAAACGGTGACCACGTGCTTCAAACTTGGTCAGAGGACGATCTTCCGGACGTGGAACAAAGTCACCATCCTCGGCGATGTTCTCATATCCAGGCGCTTGATTCATCACTTCAATCATGTGCTCTGCGTAATTTTCCCAATCTGTCGCCATATGGAAGATGCCATCATCAACCTTCAGTTTCTGGCGTACCATCTCAGCAAACTCTAGCTGCACAATACGGCGCTTGTGGTGGCGCTTCTTGTGCCATGGGTCTGGGAAGAATAATTGCAGTGTTGCTAGGCTGCTGTCTGGGATCATGTGGGCAAATACTTCAACCGCATCGTGACACATCACTCGCAGATTGGTCAGGCCAGCTTCACGTGCATCAGCAAGACACGCACCCACACCAGGGCTGTGAACTTCGATACCAAGGAAGTTCTTCTCAGGCGCATTTTTCGCCATCTCAACCAGAGACGCCCCCATACCAAAGCCAATTTCCAGTACCACAGGGTTGTCATTGCCAAATACTTCTTTCCAATCAAGAAGCTTTTCTTGGTAATCAATACCCATTGTCGGCCAGCATTCATTCATTGCGCTTTCCTGACCTTTGGTCAAACGGCCTTCACGACGCACAAAGCTGCGCACTTTGCGTATCAATTTACCGTCTTCATTGTATTCGTTGGTGGTCACTTCACTCATGATTCTGCCTGTCTAAAAATTGCTCTCGACTTAAAGGGATTGTGATTATCCAAAGAATCGACATTGGTGCAAGTATTTTAGGCCATTTCTCGCAGAATAAACCCTTACTCTTTATCGGTTGTACTTTAGACAGTTTATGTGGTGCAATTTTAGCTCACTCAACAAATATAATATTACAGAGCAAGTCGTGACTCCTTTTGCTAGAGCCATCTTAGAATGGTATGAAGACTACGGAAGAAAAAGCCTTCCGTGGCAACAAGATAAAACCGCGTATAGCGTTTGGTTATCTGAGATCATGCTTCAGCAGACTCAGGTCACTACCGTTATCCCTTATTACCAGCGCTTTCTCGAACGCTTCCCGACTGTCGTCGACCTTGCCAATGCAGAGCAAGATGAAGTGCTTCACCTATGGACAGGGCTCGGCTACTACGCGCGAGCACGTAACTTACATAAAGCCGCGAAGATCGTTGCAGAGCAGTATCAGGGGGAGTTTCCTATCGATATTGAACAGATGAACGCCCTGCCGGGTATAGGCCGTTCTACCGCAGCGGCGGTGTTGTCATCTGTCTATAAACAGCCACACGCAATTTTAGACGGCAATGTGAAGCGCACACTGGCGCGCAGTTTTGCTGTTGAAGGCTGGCCGGGACAAAAGAAAGTCGAAAATCAGCTTTGGCAGCATGCTGAAGAACATACTCCCGATACCGATGTCGATAAGTACAATCAGGCCATGATGGATATGGGAGCCATGGTGTGCACTCGCAGCAAGCCCAAGTGTACACTGTGCCCAGTATCTTCCTTTTGTACCGCCTACAAACAAGGTAACCCTCTTGATTACCCGGGAAAGAAGCCGAAAAAAGAAAAACCTGTCAAAGAAACCTGGTTTATTATGCTGCATCACCAAGGGCATGTATGGCTGGAGCAACGTCCACAATCAGGTATCTGGGGCGGGCTATTCTGCTTTCCAGAACATTTTGAAGCACAACTCGATCATCAACTGACAATACGTGGTGTTCTTGACCAAGACATTCAACGCCATGAAACGTTGATTGCTTTTCGCCACACCTTTAGCCACTACCACCTCGATATCACACCAATTTTGGTAGACCTATCAAAGCAACCTGATGTGGTGATGGAAGCAAACAAAGGTCTTTGGTATAACTTATCGCAACCTGAAGAGATAGGTTTAGCCGCTCCGGTAAAACAACTACTGGAAAGCCTGCCTTTCGAACTTCAACATTAATTTAACTCTAAGGAGTCGTTATGAGCCGCACTGTATTTTGTGCTCGACTGAAAAAAGACGCAGAAGGTCTGGACTTTCAACTGTACCCTGGTGAACTAGGTAAGCGTATTTTTGACAATATTTCTAAACAAGCTTGGGCAGAGTGGCAACACAAGCAAACGATGCTGATCAACGAGAAAAAGCTCAACATGATGGATCCTGAGCACCGTAAATTAATCGAAACCGAAATGGTCAACTTCCTGTTTGAAGGTAAAGATGTCCATATCGAAGGCTACACGCCACCAAGCGAATAAAATTTGCCCTACAGGTCAAGGATAGAGAGAATGACATCATTGCGCTGCTTTGATGTCATTTTTTTAGGAGAAATATGAATAAGTTAGCTTACTTTTTTCTGGCAATGGCGCTTACGGGTTGTAGCCGTGAGTTCATTGAAAATATCTACGATGTGAACTTTGAACCAACCAATCGCTTTGCCAAAAACTTGGCCGAGCTACCAGGTCAGTTTCAGAAAGATACGGCGGCACTCGATGCCTTGATCAGTAGCTTCTCAGGCAACATTGCAAAACGTTGGGGACGCGGAGAAATAAAATTTGCAGGCAAGAGCAACTACGTCAAATACATCGACAATTACCTAAGTCGTTCAGAAGTCAATTTTGATAAGGGCACCATTATTATCGAAACCGTTTCACCAACCGATCCAAAAGGGCATCTGAAAAACGCGATAGTGACCACACTGCTAACCCCCGATGACCCAGCAAACGTAGACTTATTCTCCTCCAAAGACATCAAGCTTGAAGGCCAACCGTTTCTTTATCGTCAGGTCGTCGACCAAGATAACAAGCCGATTCAATGGTCGTGGCGAGCAAACCGATTTGCCGATTACCTGATTACCAACAAGCTCAAAGTCAAAAACGTCGACTTCAAAAAAGCCTATTACGTGGAAATTCCGATGGTTGAGGAACAATTTGAGATACGCAGCTATAAGTATGCTGATATCGTTCAAAGAGCTTCACGCCGCTATGGTATTCCAGAAGATCTGATCTACGCGATTATCAAAACAGAAAGTAGTTTTAACCCATATGCTGTAAGTTGGGCCAACGCCTACGGGCTTATGCAGGTTGTACCTAAAACCGCAGGGCGTGATGTGTTTAAGTTGGTGAAGAAGAAGTCTGGTCAGCCATCCCCTGAATATCTATTTAATCCAGAAAACAACATAGATACCGGTACCGCTTATTTCTACATTCTGAAGAATCGTTATCTCAAAGATGTTCGCCACCCGACGTCTCTCGAATACAGCATGATCTCTGCTTACAACGGGGGGACTGGCGGTGTGCTCAATACTTTCAATCGTAATGATAGAAAACGAGCAATGCGCGACCTTAACTCTCTAAAGCCAAATCAGGTTTATTGGGCATTGACGAAAAAACATCCAAACGCAGAAGCGCGCCGTTATCTCGAAAAAGTAACAAAATTCAAAAAGGATTTTAACGCTGGTAAATCATAAGCACTAAAAACGCCTAAATTATCGGCACTCAACCACTTTTTTGAATTTTTTTCTAAAAACAAGTTGACGGCAAGACGGAAAATCCGTTTAATAGCGCTCCGTTGCCCGGATAGCTCAGTCGGTAGAGCAGAGGATTGAAAATCCTCGTGTCGGTGGTTCGATTCCGCCTCCGGGCACCACAATTTCTTTATTGTTGGTGCCTCGCACGAACAATTAGTAAAAGAATAAAGTGTGCCGACTTAGCTCAGTAGGTAGAGCAACTGACTTGTAATCAGTAGGTCACCAGTTCGATTCCGGTAGTCGGCACCATTCTTTTGCCTCGATAGCTCAGTCGGTAGAGCAGAGGATTGAAAATCCTCGTGTCGGTGGTTCGATTCCGCCTCGAGGCACCATTATTTGGTGCTTATCTGATAAGATAACACAAATAATTCCCCCTTAGTTCAGTTGGTAGAACGGCGGACTGTTAATCCGTATGTCGCAGGTTCGAGTCCCGCAGGGGGAGCCATATTAGAAAAAGCCTCATCAGACGATGAGGCTTTTTCATATCTAATGCTCCTGCTTTGTTCCAAAGCAATGTCTCAGACCTAGCCGGCCGCGTTAAGTCCCGCAGGGGGAGCCACTTTCAAGAAGCCAAGTCGAAAGACTTGGCTTTTTTTGTTTTTCACTGCGCCTTACTTGTTCCAAGTAAATGTCTCAGAGCTCGTCGGCTACATACTGCTATTCGACTGCGCCTACTTCCAACCCTCAATCGATTCAACGTTCAAAAACCTCACTGCACCTTTCTCATAGCATCTCAACTTTTTACGGAACTTTGATTTTATTCTCACTGCTCGAAGATAATCTCCCACTAAACTTCTAGGCGTAAATAACAGGCAGTAGTACTGATTCAGGCTGCTATAGTCGAGCCAAAATACGCAGAAAATTGAGTTCAGTTTGCCAATATCCAGAAAAACCGGCTGAACTAGTTCAGGACTAGACACTAATTCGTCTCTTAAACAACTGAAAAGTACCCTTTAAGGTATGTTTTTTGGCTATCTAAATACATTATTCCCTACTCTATCGGGTAGAACTTCTGTTGCTGGCTATACATTTATTATCCGAAATGAGCAAAAACAGCCCATTAAGTATAGAAAAACAACAAACGATATTTTTTTTGCAATTTAATGTTGACCTCTAAGGCGAAAAGCCTTTTAATACACCTCGTCGCCCGGATAGCTCAGTCGGTAGAGCAGAGGATTGAAAATCCTCGTGTCGGTGGTTCGATTCCGCCTCCGGGCACCACAATTTATTAATTGTTGGTGCTTAGCACGAACAATAGTTAAAGAATAAAGTGTGCCGACTTAGCTCAGTAGGTAGAGCAACTGACTTGTAATCAGTAGGTCACCAGTTCGATTCCGGTAGTCGGCACCATTTCTTTAAACGAATAATTCCCCCTTAGTTCAGTTGGTAGAACGGCGGACTGTTAATCCGTATGTCGCAGGTTCGAGTCCCGCAGGGGGAGCCACATTCAATCAGTACGCGAAAGCCTATTGATGAAAAAAGGCGCCGACTTAGCTCAGTAGGTAGAGCAACTGACTTGTAATCAGTAGGTCACCAGTTCGATTCCGGTAGTCGGCACCATTATTCCCCCTTAGTTCAGTTGGTAGAACGGCGGACTGTTAATCCGTATGTCGCAGGTTCGAGTCCCGCAGGGGGAGCCATATTAGAAAAAGCCTCATCAGAAGATGAGGCTTTTTCGTATCTAGTGCAAAGCAATGTCTCAGACCTAGCCGGCCGCGTTGAGTCCCGCAGGGGGAGCCACTTTCAAGAAGCCAAGTCGAAAGACTTGGCTTTTTCCGTTGTTGCGTAACGACCCATTTGTTGAGCTTGTGGTCTCGATAATCGCCACTAGTATTAAATACTCAGATGATACGCATGCATAAGAGCAACAATCTCCACATCTCTTGGTTTGTCTAAACAATACATTCGTCGACCCTCTGATCTTATAAGCTCATTAATCCGTCGTTTTGCTTGTTTAAACTACCAGTACTGGCACTTTACACTTAGTACAAAAAAGCCCCAGTCGATGACTGAGGCTGCTGTAGATAGATATCAGACCAGATTAAACTTTTACGCCCGCTTTCTCATTGAGCTGCTCCACTTCTTTGTCCAATGACTCTAGCTTGTCTTTCATCTGTTCTCGACAAAGAGTAGAAAGTTCGCGAATACTCTCTTTCCCGTACCCTTCAGTAATAATGGGTGGCAGCATCTCAACAATAACATGTCCATTATTCCAACGATTGATCTTAAGCCCATCGGTCGAGCTGCATACAATTGGAATAATGGGTAGTTGAGCACCAATCGCTGCATGGAAGGCACCTGTTTTAAACGGTAGTAAGCCACGACCACGTGAACGCGTGCCTTCAGGGAACATCCAGACGGATACATCACTCTGATTCATGCTATCCACAACCTGATCGATAGTCCCCTTCGCCTTTGAGCGGTTCGCACGGTCAATCAGAATATTACCTGTTAACCAGTAAAGTTGGCCAAACAATGGCATCCACGCCAAGCTCTTCTTGCCTACTGTGACTACTTTTGGCGTCACAGCAGAAGACACGGTAAACAAATCCCAGTTGTTCTGATGGTTGGCAATATATATATGCTGCCCACGCTTGTATGCATCTTCTGGTAAGCGCAGTTCTAGTGTGATGCCAAATACACGTGACATCTTGCCAAATAGGCGCCCAAAGGTAAAAACGTGTTTAGGGTTACGCGGGCTCAGCAAACAATAGCCACACCCAAACACAAACATCACAATTGCAAAAATCGCGACAGCGAACACACGTAGTAGTGCAATCATTAGTTGCTCTCCAAGAACAAAGTAGTCAATAAGATTTGCCCATGACTCTAACTGATCTAACGCTTATAAAAAAGCCGAAACTCTCGTTTCGGCTTACAAATGTTAGCTGAACTTAGTTAGAGTCCCGAAATCGTTCTATATTGGCACCGAGAGCAGACAATTTATCTTCGATTTTATCGTAACCGCGATCGATATGATAAATACGATCAACAATCGTCTCACCATTCGCAATACAGCCTGCGATAACCAAGCTCGCTGAAGCACGCAAATCCGTCGCCATGACTTGCGCACCGCTGAGTTCTTCGACATCACCACAAATCACAGTGTTGCCTTCGATTTCAGCTTTAGCCCCCATACGCATTAGTTCAGGTACATGCATAAAACGGTTCTCAAAAATAGTTTCTGTGATCACACCACCGCCTTTCGCCATTAAATTCAGTAGAGTGAACTGAGCTTGCATGTCTGTTGGAAAACCTGGGTGCGGCGCTGTACGTACTGTCACCGCTTTAAGTTCTCGGTCTGTCATATCAACTGAAATCCAGTCTTCGCCTGTCTCAACTTTCGCGCCAGCTTCTTCCAGCTTAGCCAACACTGCCTCAAGGAGTTGAGCCTTGGTATTGCGACACACAACTTTACCGCCAGACACAGCAGCAGCGACAAGGAAAGTCCCTGTCTCAATACGGTCAGCAACGACAGCATGTTGACCACCACCGAGACGTTCAACCCCTTCAATGGTGATGGTATCAGTACCAGCACCAGAAATCTTAGCACCAAGCGTATTCAGGAATTCCGCCGTATCAACAATTTCTGGCTCACGCGCTGCGTTATCCAGTACTGTCTTGCCCTCAGCCAGAGTCGCAGCACACATAATCGTAATCGTTGCGCCTACACTGACCTTATCCATCACAATGTGCGCACCTTTCAGACGACCATCCACACTAGCTTTAACGTAACCATCTTCCAGTATGATTGTGGCACCTAGCTGCTCTAGCCCATGGATATGCAGATCCACAGGACGTGCACCAATAGCACAACCGCCAGGTAAAGATACTTGACCTTGACCAAAACGCGCCACCAATGGACCCAATGCCCAGATAGATGCACGCATCGTCTTCACTAGGTCATAAGGAGCGCAATATTCATTAATACTGCTCGGGTCAACGTGTACAGAACCATTACGTTCTACTTTGGCACCTAGACGTTTGAGCAATTCCATCGTCGTGTCGATATCACGCAGATGCGGCACGTTGGCTACTTCAACGGGCTCTTCCGCTAAAATAGAGGCGAAAAGAATTGGCAATGCTGCGTTTTTCGCACCAGAGATTGTGACTTCACCAACCAGAGGTTGTTTTGATCCTTTTACTCTAAACTTATCCATCATTAACCCTTACAGTGACATCAACTTCTTATCACGTGCCCACTCTTCTGGTGAGTAAGCTTTAATGGAAACGGCATGGATGTCATTTCTTTGGATATATTCCATCAATGGAGCGTAAATCATTTGTTGCTTCTTAACGCGGCTCATTCCTTCGAAGCTAGCATCAACAGCGACCACTTCGTAATGGCTGCCTTCACCTTTAACGTGTAACTCTTCTAGGCTAAGTGCTTCTTCTAAAATCTGTTGTACTTTTGCGCTATCCACAATTTACCCCTGTTTAATTCTTTAAATGCCCATCGATAAGCTCTTCGATATTACTCAACTGAAATAAAGTTAGCAGTTGTTTTGGCACGAAGCTGAGCATTATATGACAGTTTTGCTTTTTTGCATGCTCTAATAGATGAATTAGCATCACCATGCCCGCTGAATCAACTCTTTCAATCTTTTCTAAGCTGATTTCAATCGTCGAGCTGGTTGTTTTCCAGTTGCATAAAGAGCGCCATAGGGCAGGTACTGACTCTCTATCTAGCGACCCAGTAATTTGGTATTGGCTGTCAGACAAACGTAACCACTGCTCAGTGCTCATTGTGCTTTACCTTCAAAACGAATTGGCTTCGCCGCGAGATCTTCTAAATCTTTTGCTACTGCAAGAATGCCTTCCTGACGTAATTTCCCACTCCATTCAGACTGTTTGCTTGACAATAGGCTAATGCCCTCAGCGATCATATCAAACGCCTTCCATTCACCAGTCTTTTTATCCTTCCGGAGTTTAAACTCAAGTTTGATGTTTGGACGTGGTGCATCAATGATTTCAACTTTCACGCCAGCAATGCTTTTCTTCGGACTGGATTTTGGTTCTGGGCCAAACTCGATATCTTGGTCAGTGTACTGAGTTAGTACCTGAGCATACGAACTGACAAGATAAGCTCGAAATGCTTCAATGAACGTACCAACATCCTCTCGCTTTGCCCCTTTCAAGTTAGGACCTAAAAGCTTAAGTGCTGCATACTTTTCATTGACATATGGCATCAGCTCCTCCTCAACAATCACTTTAAGGTAATCCGGATCCTGATGTACTTTATCTTGCTCAGCTTTCAGTCTGGCAAATGCCTGCTCAGACACCTGTTTCATCATCTGGTAAGGCTGGGTTTTATCTATTTGAGCCGCCCAAGCGGTGCTCGACAAAGCAAATGTCACTAAAGTAAGTACTAACTTTTTCA
Source organism: Vibrio sp. T11.5 (assembly GCF_027587155.1). NCBI lineage: Bacteria > Pseudomonadati > Pseudomonadota > Gammaproteobacteria > Vibrionales > Vibrionaceae > Vibrio > Vibrio sp. T11.5. The sequence continues at coordinate 17,366 of NZ_JAPPTP010000034.1, read as the reverse complement.
GCATGATTATTCCTCTTCTTTAGCCGAATCAGAACCGCCAACGCTGTACAGCACCTGGCCGATCAAGTCTTCTAAAACTAGAGCGGATTTAGTGTCTTCAATATAGTCACCTTCCACCAGCATTTGCTCGTCATCAAAAACAAAGCCCGGCGTTAAACCAATGTACTGCTCGCCAATAAGGCCAGAAGTTAAAATCTTAACGCTGGAAGTTTCTGGAAATTGGTCAAATTGACTGTTAATCGCCATCGTCACGACAGGTAACAAGTTTTCAGTATCTAACCCAATGTCCGTCACTCGCCCAATAACAACACCACCCACTTTCACTGGCGAGCGGACTTTAAGACTGCCGATATTGTCGAACTCTGCTTTCAGTGAGTAAGTATCATTTGAGCCAATGCCCTTTACGTCAGCGACTTGAAAAATCATCACTAGAATTGCGCAAATTCCAGCAAGGACAAAGCTGCCGACCCATAATTCAGTTTTTCTTGTTTGTTGCATACTTAGTTCCCAAACATCAATGCAGTCAGTACAAAGTCTAAGCCTAGTACCGCCAATGAAGAGTGTACGACAGTGCGTGTCGTTGCACGGCTAATACCTTCCGAAGTGGGAATGGCATCGTAACCGTTAAACAGTGCTATCCAAGTTACGGCAATGGCAAACACTAGACTCTTAATCATGCTGTTACCAATATCTTGCCCTAATTCAACAGAAGCTTGCATGGCTGACCAAAAACTACCGTGGTCAATACCTTTCCAATCAACCCCCACTAACTGGCCACCCCAAATACCAATAGCCATAAAAATCATGGCTAGCATTGGCATAGAAATCACACCAGCCCAAAAACGCGGTGCTATCACTCGTTTTAATGGGTCGATGGCCATCATTTCCATACTGGACAGCTGCTCTGTGGCTTTCATTAGGCCAATTTCAGCCGTCAATGCAGAACCCGCTCGCCCAGCAAATAGCAATGCTGTTACCACAGGCCCCAGTTCCCGCAGGAGTGACAAGGCTACCATCTGGCCCAAGGCGCCTTCAGCGCCAAAATCGACCAAGATGACGTAACCCTGTAAGCTCAATACCATGCCAATAAATAGGCCAGACAGTACAATAATGATCAGAGACTGAACGCCAACGCTGTAGAGTTGTTTTACCAGCAAAGGGAAGTTTTGGATTGGACGTGGACGAGAAGCTAGCGCACCAAGGAGCATTAAGCTAGCACGGCCAAACGACTCACAAACACCCATCGCTCTGCGTCCTGTTGATGCGACAAAATTCGCGAAGCCAGAAACCATCAGAATAGCTCCTTCTCTATAGACTGAGCTGGATAACGAAATGGTACAGGGCCATCTGCGTCTCCTTTGAGAAATTGTTGAACCTGTGGATCAGGGTTATCACGCAGGGCTTGTGGCGACCCTTTAGCTATAATTTTACCGTTAGCCAGAATATAGACCCAATCGGCGATACTCATCACTTCAGGCACATCATGAGAAACAACGATAGAAGTCACACCGAGTGCTTGATTAAGGTTACGTATCAGCTCCACCAACACTCCCATAGTGATCGGATCTTGCCCCACAAAAGGCTCATCGTACATAATCAGTTCTGGGTCAAGGGCGATGGCACGGGCTAGTGCGGCTCGACGAGCCATTCCACCCGACAACTCACTTGGCATCAACTGAGAAGCCCCACGAAGCCCCACCGCCTCTAATTTGAGTAGTACTAAGGTTCGAATAAATCTTTCATTTAAGTCGGTATGCTCACGAAGTGGAAAGGCAACATTGTCAAACACGTTAAGATCAGTGAACAAGGCTCCAGATTGGAATAACATGCTCATTTTCTTACGCTCTTTGTACAATTTTTTGCGGCTGAGTGACGGAATATTCTTACCATCAAACCACACCTCACCTCGCTCTGGATAAATCTGACCACCAATCAGACGGAGTAACGTCGTCTTGCCTATACCTGAAGGCCCCATAATGGCGGTGACCTTACCTTTTGGCACCTGTAAGCTAATATCATCAAATATCTTCCTTTCCCCACGGGAAAAAGTCAGATTTTTAATGGTTACGAGATCTACTGAGGACATGTTGGACCCTGACTTAGCGCTTAGAATGGGCAATCATAAGCACATTGTGTGAAAATTAAAAGCACTGTTCAATTAAATATGGTAGACCTGTTAATATTAGAAGTCGGTTTCATTGTAGCCACATATAATCGCCATCAATTTAAATAGTTAATAATTAATTGCTTCCCTTTTCGCCCCTAAACCGTCAAAATTAACGGTTAAATTTGTCCCGTTGTACACAAAATTAAGGATCATCATGTTTGAAGCCATTGCGTTTCTAGTCGTAGGATTAGTCATTCTGGTATGGAGTGCAGATAAGCTTGTTTTTGGCGCCGCGGCTCTAGCCCGAAATGTCGGAATATCTCCACTGGTGATCGGTATGACCATTCTAGCAATGGGCTCTTCAGCACCTGAAATGATGGTATCAGCAACCGCCGCTCTTGATGGAAAAACCGATACTGCGGTAGGCAATGTTTTAGGCTCTAATATTGCCAACATTGCGCTGATTCTTGGCATCACAGCGATGATCAAACCTCTCTCAATCAGCTCAGCAGTATTACGCCGAGAACTACCACTTATGATTGGCGTAACGATTTTGGCTGGTATCTTACTGTGGGACAGCCACTTAGGTTTTTACGAAGGCGTACTTCTTTTCGTTCTGTTTGCGGCCTTTATTATCGCTATGCTGCGCATCAGCAAAAAGGAGAAAAAAGCGGGCAGTGATGATCCGCTATTAGTAGAACAAGAGTCAGAAATACCAGAAGGCGTCAGTAATGGTAAAGCAGCAATATGGGTTGTGATTGGTTTGGTACTCCTGCCGGTCGCCGCAGATACGCTCGTGACTAACGCTGTATTTATCGCCCAATACTACGGTATGAGTGATCTTGTTATCGGCTTAACCATCATTGCTGTAGGAACCAGTTTACCAGAACTCGCGGCTTCACTAGCGGGTGTCATGAAGGGCGAAGACGATATGGCCGTTGGCAATATCATTGGATCTAACGTATTCAATATTCTCGCAGTCATGGGCATTCCAGGCATCCTCAACCCTGCCACACTTAGTGAATATGCAATGGGGCGAGACTTTTGGATAATGCTAGGCGTCTCATTGTTGCTGGTTGCAATGGCATTGGGTAAATCTCGTAGTATCAACCGAGCTGAAGGTGCTGTATTATTCTGCTGTTTTATTGCTTATCAAGGATATCTCATCCTGAACATGACAGCTTAACTTTATTTTTGCCTGCCGGAGTGTGACATGTTTGATTTTCGCTCTGCTGCTCTTGAAGTACTAAAAACAGAAATCGAAGCCCTTGAGCAGCTAGATCAATATTTTAATGAGGATTTCATCCAAGCCTGTGAACTCATTCTTGCCAATAGAGAAGGTAAGGTTGCTGTCATGGGGATGGGTAAATCAGGACATATTGGTAATAAAATTGCCGCTTCACTAGCTAGCACTGGAACATCCGCATTCTTTGTTCACCCAGGTGAAGCCGCTCATGGCGACTTGGGAATGATCAAACCTGGTGATATCGTGCTTGCGATCTCCAACTCAGGAGAATCAGCCGAAATCTTAGGGCTTTTTCCTGTTTTGAAGCGCCTCAACATCAAAATCATTAGCATGACAGGCAAGCCAAGCTCGACTATGGCGAAGCTATCTGACTTTCACTTACAGATTACGGTTCCCAAAGAAGCTTGCCCACTGGGATTGGCTCCAACAGCAAGTACCACCGCGACATTGGCCATGGGTGACGCACTGGCGGTTGCTTTGCTGCAGGCTCGCGGTTTTACCGCTGAAGATTTTGCCCTCTCGCACCCCGGTGGCGCATTAGGCAGAAAGTTGCTGCTTAAACTATCAGACATCATGCACACGGATGATCAACTACCTTTAGTCACACCAGATACTGTAGTCCGAGAAGCATTGCTGGAAATCAGCCAGAAAGGCTTAGGAATGACTGCAGTCGTTGATAGCCACCAACATCTAGTAGGGATTTTCACTGACGGCGATCTACGCCGTATTCTCGATAAGCGAATTGATATTCACAGTGCTTTGATTGGTGAAGTGATGACGACCAACCCCACGACCGCCAGTCCGAACATTCTTGCTGCTGAAGGCCTAAATCTTATGCAGCAAAAAAGCATTAATGGCTTAATTCTATGCCTAGACGGTAAGGTTGTCGGTGCATTAAACATGCATGATTTGTTAAAAGCGGGGGTGATGTGATGTCGAAATTAATTGAAACCCTGTATAAACCAGTGGAACAAAACACGCTTAACATTGCCAAAGAAATTAGATTGTTAATCTGCGATGTCGATGGCGTCTTCTCTGACGGTCTTATTTACATGGGTAATGATGGAGAAGAGCTAAAAACATTTCATACACGAGATGGATACGGCGTTAAATCTTTGATGAATGCGGGCATCAAAATCGCTATTATCACTGGTCGACAATCACGTATTGTTGAGAATCGCATGAATGCTCTGGGAATATCACTGATTTACCAAGGGCAAGACGATAAAGTAAAAGCTTATCAGGACATTTGCAGCAAATTGAATATTGCGCCAGAGCACACCGGCTATATAGGTGATGATCTTATTGACTGGCCTGTCATGGAAAAAGTAGCTTTAAAAGTCTGTGTCGCTGACGGACATCCACTCCTGGCTCAACGCGCAAATTACGTCACTTCAATACGTGGCGGACACGGTGCAGTCAGAGAAGTGTGTGACCTCATTTTACAAGCACGCAATGAACTTGATGTCCACAAAGGTCTAAGTATATGAGTTTATCCCGTATCGGTTACCTGATACTGGCATTTGTTATCTGTTGGTCGACTTACTACCTATTTGATAAAGGACAGGGGTACGACATTCAGGTAGAACCGGATACCGAGCTACCCATGTTTAGCGGTGAAGATTTAGTGAATACCTCATACAACCAGGAAGGTATTCGCAGCTACATCATCACATCCGTTAAACTCGATCACTATGCAAAAAGTGGTGATACCTTTTTTGATCAACCGGTCTTAAAAGTATACAAAGAAGGCACAACCCAAGAGTGGGAGGTCACTGCTGACCGAGGCATTCTAGGGCAAGATCATGTGCTGACATTATATGACAACGTATTGGCGAAAAACCTATTGCCAGATTCTGGCTTTGACACCATGTCAACGGATGTACTCGGCATCCAGTTGGATAATCGCGATTTTTGGGCAGACAACCAAGTGACCTTGGTTGGTCCTCAGTTTGAAACAGTAGGTCAGGCAATGAAAGGCAACTTTGCTGAAAACAACGCCATCCTCTACAAACACGTACAGGGTAGATATGAAACTCTCACACCTTAGTCTAATTTCTTGTTTGCTGATTTCTGGGCATGCTCTGGCGCTGTCTACCGATCAAGATCAGCCTGTCTACATCGATTCAGACAGCCAACAGCTTGATATGCAGAGCAACAAAGTGACCTTTCTTGGTGACGTGAAGCTCAAGCAAGGCAGCATAAATATTAATGCCGATAAAGTCATCGTGACTCGCGACCCTAGTGATGGGTCTATTCAAGAAATCGAAGGATACGGCGATTTAGCCACTTTCTCACAGCTTACTGATGATGGAAAAACCCTCTACGGTGAAGCAAAAGAGCTTTACTACGTAATGGTAGACGATCAACTCACAATGATCGATAAAGCGATGTTGTCCCAAGACGATAGTGTTATTCGTGGTACCAAAATCCGCTATAAAATCTCTTCTCAAAAGCTCATTGCTGATGGTAAAGAGAAAGGCGACCGCGTCTCAACAGTTCTTCAGCCACAAGCAGTGCAAGAATAATTATGGCAAAACTCAAAGCAGAGCATTTAGCAAAGACCTACGGAAATCGCAAAGTAGTTACTGACGTCAGTCTAGAAGTCACTTCAGGACAAATTGTAGGGTTGCTTGGTCCGAACGGAGCAGGTAAAACCACTTCGTTTTATATGATTGTCGGCTTGGTAGCTCGCGATGAAGGGTCAATTACTATTGACGGTCAAGATATCAGTATTCTACCGATGCATAGTCGTTCTCGCATGGGTATTGGCTATCTCCCACAAGAAGCATCTATCTTCCGTAAATTGTCAGTTGAGCATAACATCATGGCGGTACTAGAAACACGTGAAGAGCTAACCCGTGAGCAACGCCAAGATAAGTTGGAAGACTTATTGGAAGAATTCCACATTCAGCACATTCGCCACAGTGCAGGTATGGCACTATCAGGGGGTGAACGTCGTCGTGTTGAAATCGCTCGAGCTTTGGCTGCGAACCCACAATTTATCTTACTGGACGAGCCTTTCGCGGGTGTTGACCCAATATCGGTCATTGATATTAAGAAAATCATTGAACATCTGCGTGATCGCGGGCTAGGCGTTTTGATTACCGACCACAACGTCCGAGAAACATTAGACGTGTGTGAAAAAGCGTATATTGTGAGCCAAGGACACCTGATTGCAGAAGGCACACCAGAACAAGTGCTTAACAACGAACAGGTAAAACAAGTTTATCTCGGCGAACAATTCCGTCTATGATTAAAGTGAAGAACGGTAAGATTCTATAGCATCTAAGGCAAGTAATACTGAATGAAACCCTCATTACAACTCAAGCTAGGACAGCAGTTAGCGATGACCCCACAGCTTCAGCAAGCCATCCGTTTGCTGCAGTTGTCAACGTTAGATCTTCAACAGGAAATTCAGGAAGCCTTGGATTCTAATCCTCTCCTAGAAGTAGAAGAAGGCGGCGACGAGACCTCAAATGTCGAAGACAAGTCAGCGAGTGAGGAAAAAGACCCAAGTGCTGAAGTGACAGAGTCTGAAGTCAAAGACAGTTCAGAGCTTATCGAAAAATCTGAAATCAGCAATGAACTTGAAATTGATACCACTTGGGAAGATGTCTATAGCGCCAACACTGGCAGTACAGGGATTGCTCTTGATGACGACACCCCTGTTTATCAGGGTGAAACTACGCAATCACTGCATGACTACCTGACTTGGCAATTGGATCTGACACCTTTTAGCGAGACAGACCGCACCATAGCGATGGCAATCATAGACGCAATCGATGACTATGGCTACTTAACCATTTCCACTGGCGATATTTTAGAAAGTTTCAATCACGAAGAAATCGAATTAGATGAAATCGAAGCGGTTCGCAAACGAATCCAGCAATTTGATCCACTCGGCGTAGCATCACACAATCTGCAAGATTGCCTGCTCTTGCAATTAGCGACTTTTCCTGAAGATACACCGTGGCTCAAAGAAGCTAAGTTAGTACTAACTGACCACATAGAACAGTTGGGAAATCGTGATTACAAGTTAATAATTAAAGAAGCCAAACTGAAAGAAGCTGAACTTAAAGAAGCACTCAAGCTTATTCAGCAGCTCGATCCTAGACCCGGAAGCCGAATATCAGCTGAGCACGCAGAATACGTCATTCCTGATGTTTCTGTGTTTAAGGATCATGGTAAATGGGTAGTCACTATCAACCCAGACTCCGTACCACGCCTTAAAGTCAATCAACAATACGCAGCGCTAGGCAAAGGAAACAATTCAGATAGCCAGTATATTCGCTCAAACCTGCAGGAAGCAAAATGGCTCATTAAGAGCTTGGAAAGTAGAAATGAGACACTACTCAAAGTTGCTAAGTGCATTGTTGAACATCAACGCGATTTTTTCGAGTATGGTGAAGAAGCGATGAAACCAATGGTGCTGAACGACGTCGCATTAGATGTCGACATGCACGAATCGACAATTTCACGGGTAACTACTCAAAAATACATGCATACGCCTCGTGGTATTTTCGAACTAAAGTATTTCTTCTCCAGCCATGTCAGTACCGATAATGGTGGAGAATGTTCATCAACTGCAATTAGAGCCCTAATTAAAAAGCTCGTAGCTGCTGAAAACAGTGCTAAACCGCTGAGTGACAGCAAGATTGCAGCTCTACTCGCTGACCAAGGGATTCAGGTCGCTAGACGAACAATAGCTAAATACCGAGAATCACTAGGCATTGCCCCTTCCAGTCAGCGCAAACGCCTGCTTTAGGCACTAAACGAGAAGGAAAGTCTATGCAAATCAATATTAATGGCCAACACGTTGATCTCACCGATTCAATGCAAGACTACGTAAACGAAAAGTTTCAAAAGCTTGAACGTTTCTTTGACCACATAAATAACGTTCATGTTGTTTTAAAAGTTGAAAAACTCCGTCAAATCGCAGAAGCTACCCTTCACGTAAATCAGGGCGAAATTCATGCATCTGCCGACGAAGAAAGCATGTATGCCGCTATCGACGCTCTTGTTGACAAACTGGTTAGGCAGCTCAACAAGCATAAAGCAAAACTAAATACCCACTAGATACCATGCAATTAAGCGAAATCCTTTCATTGGACTGCACCAAAAGTGCGGTCCAATGTACCAGTAAAAAACGCGCTCTGGAAATGATCAGTGAAATCGTCGCTGAGCAGACCGGACAAAACTCTACCGAACTTTTCGAATGCATGCTTAGCCGAGAAAAGATGGGCAGTACTGGCATCGGAAATGGAATAGCCATTCCCCATGCTCGTATGCAATCCAGCGACAAAGCTGTTGCGGTTCTTATTCAATGCCAATCCCCTGTCGAGTTTGACTCGATAGATAATCGCCCTGTTGATCTTCTTTTTGCCCTGCTTGTGCCTGACGCACAGTGCAAAGAGCACCTCAAAACCCTGTCTAGCATGGCAGAGCGTTTAAATAACAAACAGATTCTCAAACAGCTACGCAAAGCTCAGTCCGACGAAGAACTTTATGCCATTATGGTGAATCAGTAATGCGCCTCATTGTCGTCAGTGGTCAATCTGGTGCGGGAAAAAGCGTCGCTCTGCGCGTACTCGAAGATTTAGGTTATTACTGCGTCGATAACCTGCCAGTAAATTTGCTCGATAATTTCGTTAAATCGGTAAAATCTAGCAAACAAAACGTAGCAGTCAGTATTGATATCCGTAACCTGCCAACAGAGCCGAATTTAGTTACTGATGTTCTGACTAGGTTAAAGAAGTCGTCAGATGTCAGTGTACTGTTCTTAGATGCCCAAAAAGACACGTTGCTCAAACGCTACAGTGAAACGAGGCGTATACACCCTCTTTCACTCAGTCTCGAAAATACCTCACTTGAACAAGCCATTGAAAAAGAACGTTGTATTCTTTCCCCATTGAAAGAGCATGCCGATCTGATCATCGATAGCAGCAACCAATCACTACATGACTTAAGTGAGACTGTTCGCATGCGCGTTGAAGGTCGAGAACGCAAAGATTTAGTGATGGTATTTCAGTCATTTGGCTTTAAGTATGGCTTGCCAAGTGATGCAGACTATGTGTTTGATGTACGTTTTCTGCCGAACCCACATTGGGAACCCGCATTACGTCCAATGACGGGGCTCGATACACCGATTAAATCTTTTCTGGAAAGTCATCAAGATGTATTGGATCTTAAACAGCAGATCCAGAAATTCATCGAAAACTGGCTGCCATTATTAGAAAAAAACAACCGTAGTTATTTAACCGTAGCAATTGGCTGCACAGGCGGTAAACATCGCTCTGTTTACCTCACTCAGCAAATTGGCGACTACTTCGCAAAAATGGGTCATCAGGTCCAAATTCGCCACACTACATTAGAGAAAATACATAAGGAATAGCGTATGCAGCAACAGAGTAGAACCGTCCTCATTCAGAACAGACTGGGGCTCCATGCTCGCGCTGCTGTTAAACTCGTCGAACTAGCCCAGTCTTTCGACGCTATTCTCACCATTCAAAACCATGAAGGTAAAGAGGCAACCGCTGACAGCGTCATGGGTTTATTAATGCTCGAATCCGCTCAAGGCGAGCATGTCACCATTAACGCTGAAGGCAATGATGCCAATCCTGCCCTTGAAGCGGTCTGCCAGTTAATTGAAGCCAAGTTCGAAGAAGCAGAATAATTTTTCCACTGATACAAGAAAAATCACTACCTTCATATTAACTTATTAAATAAACACTAAAATTAAGTTACTATTCGACGCATTGTAAGCAAATAGAGTTAGGGGGAATGTATGGCCGAGCAAATTGAATTTGACCAAGCTCACCAAGCCCTCCAAGAAGTCACAGAAGCTCTAGAAAATGGTCGATTTGTCCATGTCCGTCGTCAGCTTCATGACATGGAACCAGAAGATATTGCCCATCTCTTAGAAGCCTCTCCACGTAAAAGTCGTGAAGTCCTTTGGCAACTTACTGATCCCGAAGATTACGGTGAAATCCTCGATGAATTGAACGAAGACGTCAAAGATGCTCTGGTTTCTAAAATGGAACCCGAAATGCTGGCCGAAGCGACAGAGGGTATGGACACTGATGATGTTGCTTACGTTTTACGTAGTCTACCAGACGATGTCTCACGTGAAGTTCTGTCCCAAATGGACACCGCCGATCGCTTGCGAGTGGAAACCGCGCTTTCTTACCCTGAGGATAGCGCTGGCGGGCTGATGAACACCGACGTAATCACCATTCGTGGTGATGTCGATGTCGATGTCGTCTTGCGTTATTTGCGTATGAAAGGGGAGCTGCCTGAAGCAACCGACGCACTGTATGTAATAGATGAGAACAGCCAGCTGCTCGGTCAATTGCCGATCACGACCCTAATCACTACCCAACCCGATATAAAAGTCTCTGAAGTGATGCAAGATGTGGACGAAGCCATCGAAGTCACCATGAGCGATTCCGATATTGCCAGCCTGTTTGAGCGCCGTAACTGGGTTTCCGCTCCCGTCATTGACGAGAACCAGCATCTTGTCGGTCGTATTACCATTGATGACGTGGTAGATGTAATTCGTGAAGACGCGGAACACTCCATGATGAGTATGGCGGGTATGGACGATGATGAAGATACCTTTGCACCGGTGGTTAAGTCGGCTCGTAAGCGGAGTATCTGGCTAGGTGCAAACGTGTTAGCTGCGCTTGCGGCGGCATCAGTTTCAAACATGTTTGAAGCCACATTAAATCAGATGGCGGCCATTGCTGTTTTGATGACTATCGTTCCTTCTATGGGCGGCGTGGCAGGCAACCAAACTGTTGCTCTGGTAATCCGAGGCCTCGCATTGGGCCATATCGGTGATGCCAACAAACGCGAGCTGCTAATGAAAGAAGCAGCAATCGGCCTGTTGAACGGTATCATGTGGGCACTGATCATTGGTGGTATCGTCATAGCATGGAAAGGTAACTGGATGCTCGGCGGGATTATTTCCGCAGCCATGTTAACCAACCTTCTGGTCGCCGGAATCGCCGGGGTCACCATCCCTATCTTATTAAAGAAAATGAATATCGACCCTGCTTTGGCCGGAGGGATGGCATTAACCACAGTCACCGATGTGATTGGCCTCTCCGTGTTCCTTGGTCTTGCTACCATTATGATCTGATAGGTAATCATCAAATAAAAAGCACAGCTTTTGCTGTGCTTTTTTGAGCCAACTTGTAGAGAATTAGTTAATATTTGGTCCTAACCACTTTTCAGCTTCTAACCTATCCCAACCTTTACGATCAGCGTAACTTTCGACCTGATCCGGCTGGATCTGCGCGATCGCAAAGTAACGTGAATCTGGGTGAGAGAAGTACCACCCTGATACAGACGCTCCTGGCCACATTGCATAGCTGCTGGTCAAAGACATCTCAATCGTCTCTTCCACCTTGAGCAACTCCCAAAGTGGACCTTTCTCAGTATGCTCTGGACAGGCTGGATAACCTGGAGCTGGGCGAATACCTTGATATTTTTCACGAATCAGATCATCGTTAGAAAGATCTTCATCCGCAGAATATCCCCAAATTTCCTTACGCACTTTTTCATGCAGGTACTCAGCAAAAGCTTCAGCCAAGCGATCCGCCACAGCTTGAATCATAATCGCGTTGTAATCATCTCCCGCTGCTTTGTATTCATCAGCGAGTTCACGTTCTCCAATACCACCGGTTACCGCGAATGCGCCAATCCAGTCTTTCTTACCTGAAGATTTTGGTGCGATGTAATCAGAGAGACAGTAATTATAGCCTTTAGGCTTCTCAGTCTGCTGACGAAGATTGTGTAATACTTTAGCCACTTTAGTACGCGACTCATCGGTGTACACTTCGATATCATCTCCAACACTTGCTGCTGGGAATAACGCACACATACCACGTGCTTTAAGCAAACCTTCTCGCTCGACCCTATCAAGCAGCTCATTCGCATCAGCAAACAACCTCTTTGCTTCTTCTCCGACTTCTTCGTGTTCAAGAATGACAGGGTACTTACCAACTAAAGACCAAGTCATAAAGAATGGAGTCCAGTCAATGTATTCACGTAACGTTGCTACCTCAAAATCATCGAAAACATGTACACCCGGTTTAGCTGGCTCTGGTGGAGTATACGCTTCCCAGTCAATCGCGACCTTATTTGCTCGTGCTTGTTCTAAAGTGATAGGTTTCGTACGCGGTTTCTTGCGATTATGCTGGTCACGTACACGCACGTAGTCGGCATCAAGTTTTTCAACAAATTCAGGACGACGCTCGTCAGACAGCAATGAAGTGCATACTCCAACGGCTCTTGAAGCATTGTTAACGTAAACCACTGGGTGCTTGTAGTTTTGCTCAATCTTAACCGCAGTGTGTGCTTTCGACGTTGTCGCGCCACCGATCAGTAATGGCAGATCGAAATCAAGACGCTCCATCTCTTTCGCCACATGCACCATTTCGTCCAATGAAGGAGTAATTAGGCCGGACAAACCAATAATATCTACATTCTCTTCTTTGGCGACCTTGAGGATCTGCTCACATGGCACCATCACGCCAAGATCAATGATCTCATAGTTGTTACATTGCAGAACAACACCGACGATATTCTTACCAATATCGTGAACATCCCCTTTCACTGTTGCCAGTAGTATCTTACCGTTTGAAGAACCCGCTTGTTTTTCCTTGTTAATGAACGGCTCTAAATGCGCTACTGCCTGCTTCATGACACGTGCGGATTTCACCACTTGAGGAAGGAACATTTTACCTTCGCCAAATAAGTCGCCGACCACATTCATGCCATCCATTAGCGGCCCTTCAATCACCTCCAATGGTTTACTGGCATTCACACGAGCCTCTTCAGTATCTTCAACGATAAACTCGGTGATCCCCTTGACTAATGCATGCTCTAATCGCTTCTCAACTGCCCAAGTACGCCATTCAAGCGCAGAGGCATCTTCTTCCTTACCGACACCTTTACCTGCGTACTCAGTAGCAATATCGAGCAAGCGCTCGGTACCATCATCGCGACGGTTTAGTACCACGTCTTCTACGGCTTCACGCAATTTCTCTGGGACGTTGTCGTAAATCTCCAGTTGGCCTGCATTGACGATCCCCATATCCATACCATTTTTGAAACAGTGATAAAGGAATACAGCGTGAATTGCTTCACGTACATAGTTATTACCACGGAACGAGAACGAGACGTTCGACACACCGCCAGAAATCATCGCATGCGGCAAATCTCGTTTAATATCGGCAACAGCGCCGATAAAATCGACCGCATAATTGTTGTGCTCTTCAATACCTGTCGCAACAGCAAAGATATTCGGGTCAAAGATAATGTCTTCAGGTGGGAAGCCGACTTCATCAACCAGAATGCGGTAGGCGTTGGTACAGATTTCAAGCTTACGTTCGCGTGTTTCTGCCTGTCCTACTTCATCAAACGCCATTACGATGACAGCAGCACCATAGCGACGGATTAGCTTAGCCTGCTCAATAAACTTCTCTTTGCCTTCTTTGAGCGAGATAGAGTTAACAATACCTTTACCTTGAATACATTTCAGTCCGGCTTCAATGACCTCCCACTTAGAAGAGTCGACCATGATAGGTACTTTAGAGATCTCTGGCTCAGATGCACACAGATTGAGGAAACGCACCATACATGCTTCGGCATCCAACATGCCCTCATCCATATTGATATCGATGATCTGAGCGCCATTTTCCACCTGCTGCCGAGCAACTTCTAACGCTTCATCATAGAGCTCTTCTTTAATCAAGCGCTTGAAACGAGCAGAGCCAGTCACGTTAGTTCGTTCACCAACATTGACGAATAAAGTGTCTTTTTCAATAGCTAGCGACTCAAGACCAGACAAACGACACGCCACATTTAAGTCTGGGAGTTGACGGGGAGCCACACCTTCAACGGCCTCTGCCATCTGACGAATATGTTCTGGTGTGGTACCACAACACCCGCCTATTAAGTTCAGGAAGCCGCTTTCCGCCCATTCTTTAACGTGCTTGGCCATGTCCTCTGGTGAGAGGTCGTATTCACCAAATGCATTCGGTAAGCCCGCATTCGGGTGCGCGGAGACAAAGCTTTCTGAAATACGTGACATTTCTTCAACGTATGGACGGAGCTCGTCTGGGCCTAAAGCACAGTTCAAACCAAATGACAGCGGCTGAACGTGACGTAGTGAATTGTAAAACGCTTCCGTTGTTTGACCAGAAAGCGTTCGTCCTGAAGCATCAGTGATCGTTCCCGAAATCATGATCGGTAATCTAACACCCATCTCTTCGAAAACACTGTCGACAGCAAAGGCACAAGCCTTCGCATTTAAGGTATCAAAAATCGTTTCAATTAGAATGAGGTCTGAGCCACCTTTAATTAAGGCGCGCGTCGATTCAGAATACGCAGCAACTAGCTCATCAAACGTAACATTGCGATAACCGGGGTCATTTACATCAGGTGAAATCGAACAAGTACGGTTCGTTGGGCCGAGAACACCGGCCACATAGCGTGGCCTATCTGGGGTTTTTGCCGTCCACTCGTCTGCCACTTCGCGAGCGAGCCTAGCAGCTTCAAAGTTTATTTCTTCACTCAGGCTTTCCATATCGTAGTCAGCCATTGCGATGGTCGTTGCGTTAAATGTGTTGGTCTCAAGAATATCCGCGCCAGCTTCCAAATACTCGGCATGGATATCTTTAATTAATTTGGGCTGTGTCAGAACCAAAAGATCATTATTGCCTTTCAGGTCACAATGCCAATCGGAAAAACGCTCACCTCTATAGTCAGCTTCTCCCAGCTTATGGCTCTGGATCATGGTCCCCATACCACCATCTATCAGTAAGATGCGCTTACTTAGTTGAGCTTCTATCTGTTGTCTTATATTACTTCCCACAGTACAGCCTCATTCCTTTAGTTATCTTTCCATCCTATCACACATTAAAAAGGAGTCTAGACGTCTAAATGACTAAATTAATCACCTCTACATGACAAAAAAGTGTTTGCTATTTAATCACGTCGAGAACAAAATTCTCCTTCATAATTTGTTACATCCTGGGTATCCAATGTCGGTCTATTACACTCTCTGTTTTCTGTCCGCAGCAGCAATGTTAATCGCTTTTGTAAACAGCAAGATAGGTAAAATGCAAACCACAATTGCCATCACTGCAGGCTCAATGGTTTTATCTCTTCTTATTCTTATTGCAGGTCAAAACAACTGGTTCCATTTAACAGAAATTGCTTCGAAGACAATGTCGAGCATTAACTTCGAAGATTTTTTGCTGAAAGGGATCTTAGGCTTTCTCCTATTTGCAGGCGGTTTGGGGATTAAACTCCCTCATCTTAAAAACCAAAAATGGGAAATTACAGTGCTCGCGCTGGGAGCAACACTGTTCTCGACCTTCTTTATTGGTTTCGCACTTTATGGTTTCTGCCATTTGATAGGCGTGCAATTCGACTTAGTTTACTGCCTATTATTTGGTGCATTAATCTCTCCAACTGACCCAATTGCAGTACTGGCTATCGTAAAAAAGCTGGATGCGCCGGAACGTATCTCAACCCAGATCGAAGGTGAGTCCTTATTTAACGATGGTTTTGGTCTCGTCATTTTTGTCACCCTGTTTACGATCGCTTTTGGCACTGAAGCGCCAACGGTTGGAAGCGTGACAATGCTGTTCATTCAGGAAGCCATTGGCGGCATCGTCTATGGTTTTGCACTTGGCCTGCTGTTCCACTACCTTATCAGTGCGACCGATGACCACTCTATGGAGTTACTACTGACCATAGGTATACCGACCGCTGGCTATGCGTTTGCTGAAGTTCTGCACGTTTCAGGACCATTAGCGATGGTGGTATCCGGTATTATGATCGGGAACTGGACCCGATTTATCGGATTCTCTAAAGAAAGTGAAGATCACCTCGATCATTTCTGGGAGCTGGTCGATGAGTTCCTCAACGGCGTTCTGTTCCTATTAATAGGTATGTCGATGTTGCTATTTGAATTCCATAAGGAAGATTGGATTCTCATGGCGTTTTCAGTTCCATTAGTACTCGCTGCTCGCTATCTAAGCGTGTTCTGTTCATATATTGGATTTAAACGTCATCGTCAGTACAACCCTTGGTCAGTAAAAATTCTGACTTGGGGTGGGCTACGAGGTGGTCTAGCGTTAGCGATGGCGCTTTCCATCCCTTCAGGGATTTGGGTTATCCAAGACAAACTCATCGACGTAAAAGAAATCATTCTAGTCATGACTTATTCTGTCGTGGTGTTCTCGATCCTCGTTCAAGGTTCGACAATCACTCCTATGATAGAAAAAGCAAAGAAAGCAGAGAAAGAAATGCAGCCTGAGCCGAGCTCAGTGAAGTCATCTGATAAAGAATAACCAATATCGAATTACCCATTTGAAAGCCGCTCTATGAGCGGCTTTTTGTTATCCGGCGATAAACAGAGATGGACGCTTATTCACTTTCAGGGCTGGAATCAATAGGGTGGAATCAATAGGGTGGAAAGTTGTTTGAGCAGATTGTAACTATCTGTAGATAGGAGTTGATTATGACTTTCACCAAGAACCAAGTTCCTATACTGGTCTATGCGCAAATGGCGGTAAATTCACTTTTGTTTCGCCTCCATAACTAGTTATAGAGCCGTCAGTCAATCTTTAAGTAAATAGTTTTCCAATAACAGATCAACTGCAAAGCTTAAGTTTCTCGGTAAACCTTGGGTCACTAGTCCTGCAGTATGTATAAACCCATTAGCCAAAGAGCAAAATAACTCCGCACTTGCAACCAGTTACCCAGCATAGCTGTTGAGGTCGGGAATAAGTATGAGCTAGGGTCTTCTGTGCTCAAGTTGAGCTCATTCTCCGCAAGAGAGTAGTTGTGCTCTACCCCCGCATTTCTCAACAAGTTCCAAACATTGGGGATGCCTAGTTCGGGCCTATTTCTAATTGGGAACCATTGGTCACAGACCAACAGTAATACTGCAGATACGAAAAAGCCCTAACATTGCTGTTAGGGCTCTTTCTA
>NZ_JAPPTP010000033.1:0-48035 GCF_027587155.1 Vibrio sp. T11.5 | reverse complement strand
AGTACGTTCAAATTTTTCTTTAGACACGATCGTGTTCCTTCCTAGTTATGATTCGCCGCGAACGTTATTGATCACGACGCGCCAGAATTTGCTATTTTATGCGCCAACGTCCGTCAGCGCAATATTTGGACGTATTGATCTTTAAAAAAGTCTTGCTATTTTTAAAGGTTAATACGTTTTCTTAGTAACCACGGTCTGCAATAATTTTATCTGCAAAGTTTTTCGGTACTTCAGCGTACTCGTTGAACTCCATAGAATAAGACGCACGGCCTTGAGTTGCAGAGCGGAGATCCGTTGCGTAACCAAACATCTCAGATAGTGGTACTTGAGCGCGGATGATCTTAATACCCGCCACTCCATCGTCCATACCTTCGATCATACCGCGACGGCGGTTAAGGTCACCAACAACATCACCCATCCAATCTTCAGGAGTGGTTACTTCAACATTCATCATAGGCTCAAGAAGAACAGGCTGTGCTTCTAATGAACCCTTCTTGAATGCCATCGAGCCAGCGATCTTAAACGCCATCTCGTTAGAGTCAACATCGTGGTAAGAACCATCAAACAGAGTGGCTTTAATATCTAGTACAGGATAACCAGCTAGAACACCGCTGTTCATTTGCTCTTCGATACCTTTCGCTACCGAGCTGATGTATTCCTTAGGAACAACACCACCCACAATTTCGTCAACAAAGACAAAACCTTCGCCAGGTTCAGATGGCTCCAGTTTGATCCATACGTGACCATACTGACCACGACCACCAGATTGACGTACAAATTTACCTTCAACTTCCGCGTTGCCACGGATTGTTTCACGGTACGCAACCTGAGGTTTACCAACATTACAGTCAACGCTGAATTCACGTTTCATACGATCAACGATGATATCTAGGTGAAGCTCACCCATACCAGAGATCAGTGTCTGACCTGTTTCGTCGTCCGTTTCTACGCGGAATGATGGATCTTCTGCCGCTAGTTTACCTAGAGCAATACCCATTTTCTCTTGATCGGCAACAGAGCGAGGCTCTACCGCGATCTGAATTACCGGATCAGGGAACTCCATGCGTTCCAGAATCACTTTGTGGTTCTGGTCACATAGCGTGTCACCTGTTGTCACGTCTTTAAGGCCGATTGCTGCCGCAATATCGCCCGCGCGAACTTCTTTAATTTCGTCACGCTTGTTTGAGTGCATCTGTACGATACGACCAAAGCGTTCTTTCTTCTGCTTCACAGAGTTGTAGACTGCGTCGCCAGAGTTCACCACACCAGAGTAAACACGCATAAAGGTCAGCGTACCTACGAATGGGTCAGTTGCGATCTTGAAGGCTAATGCTGAGAACGGTTCGTTGTCGTCTGCATGACGTTCAACTTCTTTCTCGTTGTCATCCACACCTTTAATCGCTGGAACGTCGATTGGTGATGGCAAGAATTCAACCACTGCATCGAGTACCGCTTGAACACCTTTGTTCTTGAACGCACTACCACAAGTGGCCAGTACGATTTCGTTATTTAGTGTGCGTGTACGCAGTGCTTGCTTGATTTCAGCTTCCGTTAGTTCGCCTTCTTCAAGATACTTATCCATCAGCTCTTCGCTAGCTTCCGCTGCAGATTCAACAAGGTTGTTGTGCCACTCTTCAGCAAGCTCAAGCATGTCCGCTGGAATCTCTTCGTAAGTGAACGTTGTACCTTGATCAGCTTCACTCCAGTTGATCATCTTCATCTTGATTAGGTCAATAACACCCTTGAAGTCATCTTCCGCACCAACGTTAAGTTGGATAGGAACAGGGTTCGCACCAAGACGGTTTTTGATTTGATCAACAACGCGTAGGAAGTCAGCACCTGCACGGTCCATCTTGTTAACAAATACCATACGAGGTACTTGGTACTTGTCAGCTTGACGCCATACAGTTTCAGATTGAGGTTCAACACCCGATGAACCACAGAACACAACGACAGCACCATCAAGTACGCGCAGTGAACGCTCTACTTCGATAGTGAAATCTACGTGTCCGGGAGTATCGATGATGTTGATGCGGTGGTCTTGGAATTGTGCGTCCATACCACGCCAGAAAGTCGTCGTAGCCGCTGAGGTGATGGTGATACCACGCTCCTGCTCCTGCTCCATCCAGTCCATGGTAGCAGCACCATCGTGAACTTCACCGATTTTGTGAGAAAGGCCAGTGTAGAACAGAATACGTTCACTTGTGGTTGTTTTACCTGCGTCTACGTGAGCGACGATACCAATATTACGGTAGCGCTCAATAGGTGTTTTACGAGCCACGATTGAATCCTCTTGAATTAGGGACTATTGCTATTTCTAGTTGCATTTTAGTCTGCTCATGGCAATTTTTACGTGCTCTAGATATAGCAATAGTTCCTAAGCTTGCGCATAGGAACTAGAGTAGCGCCGCGAAGGTTCTCGCGGCACTGAAAGGTATTACCAGCGGTAATGAGCGAATGCTTTGTTCGCTTCTGCCATACGGTGAACGTCTTCACGTTTCTTAACAGCAGTACCTTTGTTCTCAGACGCGTCTAGCATTTCAGCAGCTAGGCGTTGAGCCATAGATTTTTCACCACGCTTACGCGCAGCTTCAACTACCCAACGCATAGCAAGTGCGTTACGGCGGACCGGACGTACTTCTACAGGTACTTGGTAAGTTGAACCACCCACGCGACGAGATTTAACCTCTACCGCAGGGCGAACATTTTCAAGAGCTTCTTCAAATACAGCTAAGTGATCTTTACCAGATTTCTCAGCCATTGCATCTAGTGCAGTGTAAACAATTTTCTCTGCAGTAGATTTTTTACCGTCAACCATAAGGATGTTAACGAATTTTGCCAGCAGTTCTGATTTGAACTTTGGATCTGGAAGGATCTTACGCTGACCGATGACGCGACGAC
This sequence comes from Vibrio sp. T11.5, assembly GCF_027587155.1. NCBI lineage: Bacteria > Pseudomonadati > Pseudomonadota > Gammaproteobacteria > Vibrionales > Vibrionaceae > Vibrio > Vibrio sp. T11.5. Next base: position 45,134 of record NZ_JAPPTP010000033.1, on the reverse strand, counting down.
GTGGCATGGAATTTCTCCGTTGTCTTATTCTTCAGGTTATCCAAAACTTTACAGTTTCTTCAAAAATTAATATTAATTTTAGTGTTTGGCCTTACTTAACGCTTCTCTTAAAAGAAAAGACGATTAAGACTTAGGACGCTTCACACCGTACTTAGAACGACCTTGTTTACGGTCATTTACGCCAGCACAGTCAAGTGCACCACGTACTGTGTGGTAACGTACACCCGGAAGGTCTTTAACACGACCGCCACGGATTAGAACAACTGAGTGCTCTTGAAGGTTGTGACCTTCACCACCGATGTACGAAGTTACTTCGAAACCGTTTGTTAGACGTACACGACATACTTTACGTAGTGCCGAGTTAGGTTTTTTAGGTGTAGTAGTGTAAACACGAGTACATACACCACGTTTTTGTGGGCACGCTTCTAGTGCTGGCACGTTGCTTTTAACAACTTGCTTTGCACGTGGCTTACGTACCAACTGGTTAATAGTTGCCATTAACTAGCTCCTGATTTACTTAAAAGTAAGCTTTGTGAAAAATCTAACCCTATCTACACGTGTACCGAAGTACTTCGTACAAATAGGGACGCAAAATTCTATGCAGCAGTGAGAGGTGTGTCAAGAAATATACGGATCTTTTTTGTCCAACTCGAACACGTACACCGTAAATGCTGATTCACAGTATGCTAGGGACAAGACTTAATCCCAGGTGAGAGAGTTTTCTTGCTCAGAAGTCAGATCGACAAAGCTTTCGTAGTCGACCGTCTCTATCGATGGACTCGTGCGGTTAAGGATACCACGGGCTGCCAAATCATTCCGCAATACAAAGGTATTGAGGCCTTTAATCAAAGGGTAAGTCTTATGTTGGGGATTGACCGAATACACCGCATCTTCTATCAGCAACAAAACATCGCCGTCAATATACACCTTTACGACGTCTTCTAACGCCGCTACCGACTTAACAATATGTAACATGATTCCCTTAAAAAGAAAGTACTTTGCCAGCGCGATGGATCTGCGCCTGAATATCAATAATAGAAAGCGATTCAGCGTTTATCACTAAATCTGCTTGCGCTAGCCCACGTTCCGCCAATGAAACCGAGCAGACGTACACTTGTTCGATGTCGTAAAGATCAAATAACTTGAGCATAGGTGAATAGTCTTTACTCAGAATATCACCAGTTTGCTGACCGGCAATCAACTGGTACACGCCATCCCCAATAAACACTACGCTGATATCTTCACAATACGCTGATGCTGCTAATAAAGCATCAATGCCTTCCCGACCAGAAGCACTGCCATGGGGGGCGCTGCGGAATACATAGGTTAACTGGCTCAAAACTGCACCACTCTATCTTGTGTAAGCATGGCTTCAGCCAGACTGCCCAGCCCTGCCTGATAAAATCCATCTGCAAGGTTACTTTGCATCAAGCTGTGTTGGTTGGCTTCATCCTGACTGACGATACCACGACGCAATGCGGCGGCAACACAAGTTTCAAGACGCACAGCGTGTTCTGAAGCCAGAGATTGCCAAGCTTTGACCAAATCAAATTCGTCATTCGCTGGCACACTCAGTGCCGTTCCGTTGGTTACGCCATCCTGATAAAAGAACACGCTCACTAACCGATGACCTTTATTAATCAGGCTGCGTGCAAATTGATAGGCCGTTCTGGCGGACTGACTACCATAAACTGAGCCGTTGACGACCAAGGTATAGCTCAATGAATTCAACTTTCGTCTTCCTCAGTTTTGCGCTGGCGGATATAGAGATAGACGGTGTGTTTAGAAATATTCAAACGATCTGCTACCCGATTTATAGCGTCTTTGATATCAAAGATTCCTTTATCGAATAACTCCATCACAATTTGACGGTTTTTGGTGTTGTTCGATACCGACTTATCAGCATTTATCTCTTCGATTGTACGCTCAACCGTCTGATCCACCAGCTCTTCAACATCACTGGCAAAGTTTACGGAGGAGGCCGCTTGCTTGGCTTCTTCGGTAGGCATGAAAGATTGCAATACTTGAGAGAATGGCGCATCGAGATTCACGTTGATACATAGCAAGCCAATAACACGATTTTCACCGTTACGGATCGCAACAGTAATCGACTTCATCAGCACACCACCTTTGGCACGGGTAAAATATGAGCGAGAGAAGTTACGTTCCGAGCCTTCAATATCACGTAACATTTTTAGCGCTAAATCCGTGATAGGTGAACCGACCTGACGCCCTGTGTTTTCGCCATTAGCAATTTTAATAGCTGATGTATTGAGGTCTTCCAGAGAATGCAGAACGATTTCACAAAAAGGGCCGATAAGACTAGCAATGCCGTCCACAACTGCTTCATACGATCTCAGAATAATTTTGTCGTGCTCACTAAATGGCATCACATTGACAGATTCCATTTCGAGCAACATATCTGTGTTTACTGTGTCTGTAGTTGTCACTTTTTAAGCCTACGAGCGAAAAATCAACAAATTGGTGTAAGTTTATCAGAAATTTTGAATTGAACATCTAGCAATGCCACTATCTAGTGATTTAGAACAAACTATTCACGCGATACAGTGCCCAGAACATAAAAAAAGGCCTGACTTTCGTCAGACCTTTCTACTTCATTCTGCGAGTAGTGGTTTATTGAACCGCTTGCTCACCTTCACCGTTATCGATTTTCAGTAGTTCAACTTCAAAGACCAGTGTCGAGTTTGCAGGGATAGTTGGCGTATCTTGCTCACCGTATGCTAATTCAGGTGGAATAACGAACTTAAACTTAGAACCCACTGGCATTAGCTGCACACCTTCCGTCCAACCAGAAATCACGCGATTAAGTGGGAACGTCGCAGGTTCACCACGGTCGTATGAACTATCGAATTGAGTGCCGTCAATCAACGTACCTTTGTAATGAACCTGAACCGTATCTGTGTCTTTCGGCTGTTCACCTGTAGCTGGTGTCATTACTTGGTAAAGAAGGCCTGAGTCCGTCTTTTTGACACCATCTTGCTTTTCGAAAGCACTACGGAAATCATCACCCGCTTTCTTTGCTTCAGCCGCTTTTTCTGCAGCTTGCTTTTGCATTGTTTCAGCAACACGCTTGTCTAGCGATTCAAGTGCTGCACGTGTTTCTTCTTCATTAAGCTCGGGATTGCCCGCAAACACATGTTCAATGCCTTTCAGTACGAGATCTTTATCTAGGTTAATACCAATTTCATTTGGTTTGTCTAAGCTAGTGTTTAGGTAATTAGCAAACGATACGCCAATCGCATAAGCTGCTTTTTCATCGTCGGTTTTAAAGTGAACCGTTTTACCGGCTTCTGCTTGCACTTGCTCGACTGCAGGCGCGGCTTCTGTTTTAGCTTCTTCTTCTTTTTGACAGCCAACCGCCAACATTACTGTTGCTGCAAGCAGTGACACCTTAAAAATAGATTTCATTGAATTCTCCAATTAATGGCTAACCATTTGTCTTTGCGCACAAATCTGTAATTTCGACTGGTGCTCATAAGCATGTTGTACCACTATAACCAATATGCGTTTTAATTAAACGTTAACTAAAGCGGATCTTTGTATTTAATGCGAATTATTTTTCACACTCTGATACTTACGTTTGTCATCGCAGCGTTAAATGGCTGCTTTTTCTCCACACAGGATGATCAACGCTGGGTAATTGAACCTCTGGGAACCACCAGTTTCGCCTTAAGCCGAGATGCCCGATTTGCCCTGTTGTACTCTAAAGAGCATCAACTGGTACTGTGGGACCTCTACGAAAGCCAACAGCTTGCCTCATTAGGCGAACAAGATCCTCAAGCGAGTACCGTTTCTCGAATCCGTATCTCAGATAACGGCCGATTTGCCGTCACTGCAACACAAATAAACTTTGCTGTATGGGATTTAGCATGGACACAAGCTCAAGGGCTCTGGTCCATCTCAGACGGCTTAATTCGCGATATCGACATCGCCAGCAACGGTGAACAAGTCTTGCTGGGGTTATCGAATGGCAAAGCCATTTACGTCAACTTAGTCACTGGAAGACGCCTAGAGTTCCTTGCCCATAATGAAAAAGTGAATTCCGTTGCCCTATCTCCTAATGGTCGTTTCGCTTTATCGGGAGGTAATGATTATACCGCCTATCTATGGGATACCCGTACAGGGCAAATTCTCAAGAGCTTTGAGCATGAGCAGCGCATCAATCGTGTCGCCCTACAAAGAGATGGTTTGTATGCCTTTACTTCAGATGGAGGCAATCAGGCAATCATCTGGGATCTTAGAACTGGAGAACAAATCTCCAATCTGCGCAGTTTTTCTCGTCAGTTGATCTTCTCAACGGCCCGCTTCTCTGATGATGGGCAGTTCCTTGTCACTGGTACTCCTTCAAGCCGAATTATGGTCTGGGACATACAAACAGGTAAAAAGGTCGAGGGATTTGAAGCAGAGCCTTTAAAAGATACTCGCCCTCCACGCGCAGTGGTGTATGATGCAGCCTTTGATAATCAGAACCGAGTGATATCGGGCACCTCTGCAGGGATCGCCCAGGCTTGGAGTGTGGATAACTAATCATGACCGAAAAGCGTATTGAAGAGCTAGAGAACCGTCTTAACGACATGGAGTGCCAGCTTGCTTTCCAAGAACAGACTATTGAGTCTCTCAATGATGCACTAAGTCAGCAACAACTGCTGATCACGAAAATGCAGGATCAGATGAAGTACGTGGTGGGCAAAGTCAAAAACATGGACTCATCTAATTTAGCAGATCCAGCCCAAGAAACCCCGCCACCACACTACTAACTAAACACGTATGCAATCACGGCACCTGCAACCACTAAACACCCGCCGATACGCCTAAGTTGATTGTCGGGTTGATCACTAAGCTGAGAGACCATATTTCTCCAACCGTTCGGTGCAATTAGAGGCCCCAACCCTTCCACAATCAACACTAAACCCAGAGCCATCCAAAGAGAATTAGTCATCGCTTTTTCCTCGAAAAAACAAAGGCTCCACAAGGGAGCCTTTTATTAATGAGTTTGAACTTACTTAGCAGGCGTACCTGCTGAGTTGTTCATGTACTGGAAGAAATCACTCTTAGGATCCAGTACTAAAATATCGCTTTCACTGTTAAATGAAGACTGATAAGCGCGCAATGAACGGATAAACCCGAAGAACTCAGGATCCTTGCTATAAGCTTCAGCATAGATGTTGGCGGCTTCAGCATCCGCATCACCCCTGGTGATTCTAGCGGTCTTGTCTGCTTCGGCAAGAATCGTCGCCACTTCTAATTCAGCTTGAGCGCGAATAATTTCCGCTTGCTCGCGACCCTCTGAGCGAAACTGCCTTGCAACTGACTCACGCTCTGCACGCATCCGATTGTAGATAGATTGGTTGATACTATCTGGAAGGTTAATCTTCTTCATTCTAAAGTCGAAGACATGAATACCCAAATCTTCCATCGCATCTTTACGCGTATCATTGAGCACGTTCTTCATAATGATGTCACGCTCGCCATCAACTTCTAATGCCTCTTTGGCAGCTTCAGTGGTCACCACATCGGCGTCAGCACTGTCAGGCAATATATCTGTGTTACGTGGCCCAGAAACGATCTGCTTTATCTCACGTGAACCTATTTCTGAACGCAACACGTCCGTTACTTTACGGCTTAGTAGTGTTTGAGCTGTATTGGCGTTGCCACCACCAGTGGCAAGATAATACTGGCCAAAGTCTTCGATACGCCACTTTATGTACGAATCGATCAAAACATCCTTTTTCTCAGACGTTACGAAACGATCCGAGCGCCCGTCCATCGTCTGAATCTTAGCGTCTAGGGTTTTGACATTATCAAACAGCGGCATTTTGAAGTGCAAGCCCGGTTCGTAGATTCGTGCAATCTCATTGTTGTCTTTCAACACTCGACCGAAACGAACAACGATACCACGCTCTCCTTCAGGTATCACAAATAGCGACATCAACATAAGGACAAGTGCGACGACCAAAAAAGGGATCATTAACTTACGCATTTCTAATATCTCCCTTGACGTGAGGTAGAACGAGAACCTGAGTCATTGGTATCACTATTTGATTGCGGTTCTAACTCAATTTTTTCATATGTAGAGGTTTCTTTCACTGAGCGACTGCGAGTTTCTTTTTTACCACTGGTAAGTTTATCGATAGGTAGATACAACAGATTACCGCTCGACTCTGAATCAATCAGAACTTTCGATGTACTGGAGTAAACTTTCTCCATCGTATCTAAGTAGAGTCGATTACGAGTCACCTCTGGTGCAGCTTGGTACTCAGGGAGTAACTTCTCAAACTGAGCGACTTCACCTAACGCTCCATTTACCACTCGTTCACTGTAGCCTTGAGCTTCTTTAAGTAGACGTTCAGCACGACCTTTAGCCTTAGGGATAATATCGTTTTGATATGCTTCGGCTTCACGTTTAAAGCGCTGCGCGTCCTCACGAGACGCTGTCGCATCATCAAACGCGTCTTTCACTTCTTCAGGTGGACGAGCATCTTCAAAGTTCACCGCTACAATTTCAATACCCATATCATAATTATTGACGATATCTTCGAGGGTGATTTGAGTGTTCTGACGGATAGACAAGCGACCGCTCGTCAAAATGCTATCCATTAGTGAATCACCGATTACGGCACGCAGTGCAGAATCTGTTGCTTGACGTAAGCTGTCATCTGCGTTGGTCACGCGGAATAGGTATTTGTAAGGATCCGCGACACGATATTGAACATCCATCGCAACAGCCACAACGTTTTCATCTTTTGTCAGCATTAGACCAGAAGAACGTAGCGAACGAATTGCCTGTTCGTTGACCGCTTGATACTCATCGATAAAGCGAGGACGCCAGTTCAAACCTGGATCAACCACACGGTCATACTTACCTAGACGTAGCACGACGCCACGCTCACCTTCACCAATGGTGTAAAAGCCAGCAAAGAACCAAATTACTATCGCGATAACTGCAATGACACCAAAACCTAGTGTACCGCCACCACCGCCTATAGACGATCCTTTGCCTCCTTTTCCACCACCAAACTTTCCACCCAGTTTCTGACTCAGTTTATTAAACACTTCGTCTAAGTCTGGCGGTCCTTGATCACGGCCACCTTTGTTACCACGATTATTATTACCCCATGGGTCGTTATCGCGGCCATTGTTGCCGTTGTTATTACCAGGCTCATTCCACGCCATTAGAAAGCTCCATCATTTGATATGACGTTATACTGTAGCAGTCATTTAAGTAACTATAAAGTCACGTAAAACTGCCCCTTCTCTTTTTTTAAGTCTAGACCAATCAACTTGTTGCATGCGAACATCAATCAACAAGTTGCCATCCTGATCATATTCTTCTCGTTGAATACATTTCATCTGGAAGAATGTACTACGAATACGCCCCTGATGCTGTGGCGGTATTCGCAATTGATATTGAACCATTTGACTAGCTAAACACTCAGTCAGGGCTTCAAATAGCAGTTCAATACCCACGCCTTCCATTGCTGAAACCCAAACGGCACGAGGAACACCTTCTTCGTCCCTCTCTATTCGAGGTTTCTGGTCTTCGAGGTTATCAATTTTGTTCATGACAATCAGAGCAGGCACCTCATGGGCATCTATCTCTTCAAGTACATCATGAACTGCATGAATATTCTCACGAAAACGCTCATCACTGGCATCGACAACATGTAACAAAATGTCAGCTTCCTGCGTTTCTTGCAGGGTTGCTTTGAAAGCAGCAACCAGATCATGGGGTAAATGGCGGATGAATCCAACTGTATCTGCCAAAATGGCTGTACCCACATCTGCTAGTTCTATTCTTCTCAACGTTGGGTCCAAAGTGGCAAACAGCTGATCAGCTGCGTAAACGCCTGCTTCAGTAATGCGGTTAAACATAGTGGATTTACCCGCATTGGTATAACCAACCAGAGAGATAGTGGGGATTTCCGCTCGATTTCTGGCTCGGCGACCTTGTTCACGCTGTTTTGCCACCTTTTCCAAACGGCGCAATATAGCTTTTATACGGTCACGCAATAAACGTCGGTCAGTTTCTAACTGAGTTTCACCTGGGCCACGTAAACCAATGCCACCTTTTTGCCTTTCAAGGTGGGTCCAACCACGAATAAGTCGAGTAGAAATATGACGAAGTTGAGCAAGCTCAACCTGCAGTTTACCTTCGTGTGTTCGGGCACGTTGAGCAAAAATGTCTAAGATAAGACCGGTACGATCAAGAACTCGACATTTACACAACGATTCTAGGTTACGTTCTTGGGCAGGAGAGAGGGCGTGATTGAATATCACTACATCCGCAGCAGCAAGTTGCACCGCTTGGGCAATTTCCTGAGCTTTACCCTCTCCGACATAGTATTTAGGGTGTGGTGACTGGCGACTTCCAGTTACAACTTGTAACGTTGAGACCCCAGCCGAAGATACCAGCATTTCAAACTCACTGAGATCGTCCCACTCCCCTTCTTGCGTGAAGTTGATATGAACAAGTACGGCTCGCTCACCGGCTTCATAACGGTCAAACAAGCAATCAACTCCTTAATATGATACTAATTTCTTTTTCCGAGAATTAATCTTCTGATTTCTCTTGCTGGCGCTCGCCGCCCTGAGGACGCTCACCACTATGGTGGCTAACTGGACGAGCTGGCACTACTGTAGAGATAGCGTGCTTGTATACCATCTGGTTGACGGTGTTTTTCAGCAAGATCACAAATTGATCGAAAGACTCAATCTGACCCTGTAGTTTAATTCCGTTTACTAGGTAGATTGATACGGGAATACGTTCACGACGTAATGCATTTAAGAATGGGTCTTGTAAAGATTGCCCCTTAGCCATTTTATTTTCCTTATTTTGTAATTTTGTTCTAGTTATTTAGCTAGTGGTGCACTGAAAAACTAGGTGCGCCTTTGCATCTGAGCTAAACGAATAAAAAACACCCTGTCGTTACCTGTTATGGCGGCTTTGTTACCAAATTTCAAGTAACAGATCCTTTACAGAGTTCATTCACGCAAAAGCGATCACATTATACACAGCTAAAACCTTCAGACGCTATGGCATTTGATACGGTTTCTAGAGCTTGTTCTATGTTTTCGCTATCTAACCAAGTTAAATCATCCCAACTGCGTAACCAGGTGATTTGTCGCTTGGCCAACTGGCGGGTCGCGCAGATACCTTTAAAAATGGCATCGTCAAGTGTGCAGTTCCCATCCAAATAGTCCCACATCTGCCGATAACCGACACAACGAATAGAAGGAAGATCAGAATGAAGATCATCTCTGGCATACAAGCCACGCATCTCCTGTTCAAATCCCGCTTCCATCATTTTGTCGAATCTAAACTCAATTCGGCGATGGAGTTCAGCCCTTTCCTTGGGAGCTATTGCGAACTGTTTTACCCTAAACGGCAGGCTTTGACCTTTGGTTTGAGTCAGTTCAGTAAGAGTTTTACCTGAAATTCGATAAACTTCCAATGCCCTAGACAATCTTTGTGGATCATTGGGGTGGATTCGTTCAGCTGAAACCGGATCAATCTCTTTGAGTTGATCGTGCAGTACGTCCCAGCCAAGAGTCAATGCTTCTTGCTCAATTTGCTGACGTATTTCAGGGTTTGCAGCCGGAAGAGGTGATAAACCTTCCAGTAATGCTTTGTAGTAGAGCATTGTTCCACCAACCAAGAGTGGGATCTTACCTTGCTCTACAATCTTGTGCATTTCATTCAACGCATCACGACGGAAGTCTGCGGCGGAATAAGCTTCACTTGGATCGAGAATGTCAATCAAACGATGAGGAGCGAGTGCTTGCTCCTCTTCATCTGGCTTCGCGGTGCCAATGTCCATTCCCTTATAAATCAAAGCAGAGTCAACAGAGATGAGCTCTACTGGGTATTTTTTTCGCAAACGGATAGCCAGATCGGTTTTGCCCGATGCGGTCGGCCCCATTAGAAAGAGGGCCAAAGGTAATTCATTCTTCATAACTTCATCGCTGCAATGGTTGCAGAAAAATCAACAGGGCGAACAAAAGTACGGTCATCCAACGGCAGGTTACCCTGCCAAAGTTGTTCTATCTCAGCAATGACCTGTATTGCTTCCGACAAAGTGTAGTCGTTTTTGACCTGTGTGATCTGGTTGGTTAACCAATCAGAGAGCGCCTGTGGTGGCATTATTTGATCATTCTCTGATATCAAAGCGGCGTAAGATAACAGATCTGATATTAATTGTTGCAAATTTTGCTGACGAAGCGGCTGAGGTACACCCATTATCATCAATGAGGAGGAACTTCGACTCTTCAACTCTATGCCAAATTGCATCAACATTGCGTGATGCTGTTGAGACGCTTCAATCTGCTGAGGATCGAGCTTCAATGACAATGGCACTAATAGAGGCTGACTCTTCAATGCACCTCCATTGAGAGACAACTGTCCGTTCACACGCAACCATTCTGCTTTAGCCATTGAGACTACCCTAGCTCCCAGTTTATCTCCCATAAGCAAGTATTGGCCATGAATCACGCAGACAGCTTTGCCCAAGGCCTCTATTACCTCAGCAGGCCCTGTAGGAGTTGAAGGCACAGGTTCGAGTTCTAATGGAGTTGAAGGGGCTTTCTGAGACAATACTGGTGTTTCCAGTAACTCTTTGTAAGCACGCACTTCCTGCTTGCTTGTTGCTGGCTCTCCATAGTGCTCTTCAGATTTCGCTTTTTGCCGAGGTACAGGACGCGACTCTACCCAGTCACTTCTCGCAGCAGCCTCACACACCTGAATTCGCTCTTTCTCAGCTTGACGCTTTTCTTCATAGCCTTGCTGGCCAGGATAAGCAGGCACTTTTTCTACTGCGCGGTATACGTTTTTAGACACCGTATTGGACTCGGCAGCGGAAGGGGCCGGTATTTCAGGTGTAACGGGTTCAGTGTGAAATGCAGAAGCGTTGATGTCGGGTTTATCAATCTGAGCACTCTGAACTAGAGCATCGCTCAAGGCTTGATAAATGAAGTCATGTACTAAACGAGCTTGATGGAAACGCACTTCATGTTTCGCTGGGTGTACATTCACATCAACTTGATGGGGGTCTATTTCGATAAATAGCACGTAAGTGGCAAACTGTTCTGGGCGGAGGCTACTCTCATAACTTTGACGAATAGCGTGATTGATCAACTTATCACGCATCATCCGGCCATTGACGTAACAATATTGCAGGTCACTTTGCTGACGAGCGCCTTCAGGCGTGGTGATCCAACCATGCAACTTGAGCCCTTGGTGTTCAAGCTCAATCTTCAGCATGTTACGCACAAACGGGTTACCACATACCGCTGCTATGCGCTTTTCTTCTTGGACCTGAGTTTTAGCCGCTCGGTATTGCTTAATCATCTTACCGTTGTGGCGCAGGTTGATAGTGACATGAAACTGGCTCAAAGCAATTCGCTTTAATAGCTCATCAATATGAGTGAATTCTGTTTTTTCAGTACGGAGGAATTTACGCCTAGCTGGCGTGTTGAAGAACAGATCCAACACTTCTACTGACGTACCAATAGGGTGCGCCGTCGGTTGAAGCTTGACTTCCATCTCGCGCCCTTCACTGTATGCAGACCAAGCTTGGTCCTGTGTGGCAGGGCGAGAGGTTAGCGTTAGGCGCGCAACAGAACTGATACTGGCAAGCGCTTCACCGCGAAAACCCAGGCTCATGATCGCTTCTAGATCATCCAAACAGTGGATCTTCGATGTAGCGTGACGACTCAGTGCTAAACCCAGCTCATCTTTTGCGATGCCTTTGCCATTATCACGTACACGGATTAGCTTAGCGCCACCTTTTTCAATATCAATATCAATCCGGGTTGCACCAGAGTCTATACTATTTTCGACCAGTTCTTTGACGACTGAAGCTGGTCTCTCAACCACTTCCCCTGCGGCAATCTGGTTAGCCAGTCGTGCTGGAAGAATTTTAATCGTCATGCTTATCGCTACTTATTAGGAATGATCAGAACCTGACCAATCGCCAGTTCATCTGAACGTAGATTATTAGCTTTTCGGATCGCGCTGACACTCACATCGTACTGACTGGCAATTTTTCCAAGGAACTCACCACGCTTCACTTTGTGTTTACGCAATGGCTGATCTTTCATGCTGACGGTAATTTTCAGCTTTTGACCGAGCTTAAGCGTGTCAGAACGCAGTTTGTTTTCGCGTTTTATCGTTGCAACCGACACTTTGTATCTCGCAGCAATCTTACCCAGGTATTCTCCACTCTGAACCACATGAGTAATCGTCTTGGTTTCCACCGGATTCGTCACTTTAGGCACAGGCACTGAACCTTTTGAACCAGGAATTGACAGTACCTGACCAATAGCAAGCCCAGAGCTTTTCAGCTTACTGGTCTGCATGATAGCTTTCGTTGTCGTGCCGTATTTTTTGGCGATCACTGACAGCGATTCACCGCGCTTAACCTTATGCTTGATCGTCTTGCCGCGATTCGCGAACAAGGTTCCTTCTGGTGGATTGGCTTCAAAATACTGAACAATCGCTTTAGTCAGTGCGCGCGCCAATTTATCCTGATGACTACGTTGGAAAAGTAATTTTTCTTCTGTAGGATTTGTGATAAACCCTGTCTCAACCAACACTGATGGAATATCAGGTGATTTCAACACCGCGAGGCTAGCGTTCACGGGTTGCTTCTTGTGTAACTTGATTCCCTCACTACTCATCTGCTTTAGGATCTTAGTGGCGACTTTGTAGCCTTCTTTCTGAGAATGACTGAACTGCAGGTCTAACAACGTTTGACTGACATTCTTATCACTGGTGTTTTTAGACAGAACCTCGCCAGCACCACCAAGCAACTGCGACTGCTCCTCGTGATTTTCTACCCAACGGGCAATTTCTGAATTCGCTCGACGGGTATTGAGAACAAACACTGAACCTCCACGCGGCTGCGGAGTACGGAAACCATCTGCATGAACGGACACTAATAGATGCGCTTTGCTACCACGTGCGATTTCAGAACGCTTGTTGAGATTAACAAAGTAATCACCACGACGGGTCAACACAGCTTTCATTCCAGGCACTGCATTGATTTGAGCAGCAATTTTCTTGGAAATGGCCAGTGTCGCATGTTTCTCATACTTACGGTTTGGTCCTATAGAGCCTGGGTCTTCACCACCGTGGCCAGCATCAATCGCAACCACAATATCAGCGGTACCCAATAGCTGAGAGGCATCTCGACTCACTTGAGGAGAACTACTTGAAGAGGAAGGCTTGGCTGCTGAGGTAGATGAAGAGGATGCGCTATGAGGCATGTCTATCACCAAACGATGACCATATTGTCCCCCCGGAGTAGGCGCTAGCTTAAACAACTGTGGCTTGACCTTGCGTTTGAGTTCAAACACCAGTCGATAGGTCCCTTTCTGTGGCGGTGAGCTCTTACGAATCCTTTTCAGAACAGGGCTCTCTGCGACGTTAATCGGCAATTTAGTATTGATGGAAGTCTGCTTGAGATCCACAACTAAACGATCAGGAGTACTGAGCGTAAAATAGCTGTACTCCGCCTCCGATGCCAAATCGATAACCACGCGGGTTTCGTCGGGAGACGGCCAAACACGAATACTTTCAAGAGCATTTGCCAACACTCGGGTGGGCAAAAGAAACAGAGCTATGAGAAAAGAGACAGAGACAGCTCGAAAGAATTTATTGATTGTCATAACTCCAACTGTTCAAGTAATTTAGACCCATAATCGTTATTGGCAGTAAGATCAACCACACGCGCTTCACCATCGTAACGCAACTCTATATCCAGATCTGCACGAGGGAGCAAGCCCTGACCTTTCTCTGGCCACTCAACCAGACAGATAGCATCAGGCGTAAAGTAATCTCGGATCCCCATGAATTCCAACTCTTCCGGATCGGCTAAACGGTATAGATCAAAGTGATAAACTTGCCATTGGTCCAGCTGATACGGTTCCACTAGGGTATAGGTTGGGCTTTTGACGTTCCCCTTATGACCCAGTGCACGCACAAAACCTCGGCTAAATGTCGTTTTTCCTGCCCCCAAATCACCATGCAAATAGATGGTAGTTTGCTGAAAGCATAGCTTTGCCAAGACTGTCCCTAATTGAATTGTTGCTTGTTCATCTTTAAGGGCAAAATGTTTCGTGGTCATGAAGATCAATCTCTACTGGGTGACTATATAAAAATCAAAAGAACAGGAATAGTAAACCGGGTTGGAATTGAGAGACAAGATCTGTTGTGTAAGTAAAAGCCAAATTCCTGCTATTTTTGCATGAATTCTCTGGCTTCGATGCTAGATTCAACAAAAAAGATCCGTTAAGATCCGCCCCCCATTTCACCAGAGTCATAAGCATGAACTACCAAGAGCTCGCAAACAAGATCAAAGTTTGGGCCCAAGAGCTTGGCTTCCAGAAAGCCGGTATCTGCGATATTGACCTGAGTGAACACGAGTCGGCACTGCAAAAATGGCTTGATGCTGGCTATCACGGTGAGATGGATTGGATGGCACGTCACGGCATGATGCGAGCACGACCTGCTGAGCTTCTGCCTGGCACAGTGCGAGTCATTAGCGTCCGCATGGACTACCTCCCCCCTGAAGCGCTATTTGCAGCGAACCTAGCCGATCCTACCCAAGCTTATATAAGCCGCTATGCTCTGGGCCGAGATTACCACAAACTGGTTCGCAACCAGTTAAAGAAACTAGGCCAGAAAATAGAGCAAGAAGTGGGGCAGTTTGGCTACCGCCCTTTTGTCGATTCCGCGCCTATTCTCGAGCGCCCTTTAGCGCAAAAATCAGGACTAGGTTGGACCGGAAAGCACTCCCTCATTCTGGATAAAGATTGTGGTTCGTGGTTTTTTCTTGGTGAGCTACTCATCGATTTACCTTTGCCCATAGATGAAGCGCACCAAGGTGACTGCGGTAAATGTACCGCTTGTATCACTTCCTGCCCTACTCAAGCCATTATTGAAGAAGGTGTCGTTGATGCACGACGATGCATTTCTTACCTGACCATTGAATTCGACGGCGTGATTCCTGAAGAATTCCGCAAACCTATGGGTAACCGTATTTATGGGTGCGATGATTGCCAGCTTGTTTGCCCATGGAACCGCTTCTCTGAATTAACTGAACGCGAGGACTTTCATCGTAGGCAGGCGTTAACGTCACCAGATCTTGTTACTCTGTTTGCATGGGATGAGAAAACATTTCTCAAAAATATGGAAGGTTCTGCCATTCGAAGAATAGGTCATATCCAATGGTTAAGAAATTTGTCGATCGCCATGGGAAATGCACCATACTCAGCTAATATTATTGAGGCACTAGAACAACGTATAGGGTTGAGTGAAGTGCTGGATGAACATATTCATTGGGCAATAGAGCAACAAATTGCCCAGATACCCCATTCATCGACTAAGCTCAATAGGCTAATCCGTATTGTGCAAAAAGGGCTACCTAGAGATGCATAAACTTTGCCTGATATGGTATGACGAAGTTTGACTTAGCTCTAAAAACAAGAATGTGGAAAAAAGAAAAGGCGATTGCTTGTTTTCTTTCAGCTAAAGAAGTTAATCACATTAGCTATAAATGACTAGGATCAAAAAACAACCACTTAATGATCGTCAGAAATACGCTTTGGTTAACAAGAAAAAACCATTAATCCATTAAAATACAATGACTTAACATTATGTTTAGAATCAGAAAGAAACTTTCATAACACAAAAGATCATTTCTATTTGGTTTAAATTAGCATCCATAATCAGGTTACCCACCAACTTATCCACAAAACAACTTCTGTGGATAACTCTGTTAGTCTTTACGGCTAGCCCTGACTCACCGAGGCTTATCATTAAAAAATAAAACGAGCACATCTCGTGCTGATTTGAATTTTAGACATAAAAACGCCCACCGCAATGGAGGACTAATTATGATTTTGATTGGTTTATGCTTCACAGCATTAGATAAAGAGCGGTGACCTATAAGATCAATTCAGACATCTGAAGCCTGAGAAGAATTTGGAGCGACACACGAGGTTCGAACTCGTGACCTCAACCTTGGCAAGGTTGCGCTCTACCAACTGAGCTAGTGTCGCAGTTCATTATTCAAAGCATAATGAAGGCTTAGAAAATTGGAGCGACACACGAGGTTCGAACTCGTGACCTCAACCTTGGCAAGGTTGCGCTCTACCAACTGAGCTAGTGTCGCATATCAACAGCAATTGCTATTGATTAAATTTGGTTGCGGGGGCCGGATTTGAACCGACGACCTTCGGGTTATGAGCCCGACGAGCTACCAAGCTGCTCCACCCCGCGTCCGTATTGTTTCACCGTTAAGCACGATGACAGCTTTAAATTTGGAGCGACACACGAGGTTCGAACTCGTGACCTCAACCTTGGCAAGGTTGCGCTCTACCAACTGAGCTAGTGTCGCATATTCTCGTAAAGAGAATTGCTTGCGAGGCCGGATAGTAATCGATGGTCTTCGCGAGGTTTTATGAATAGCTGAGCCCGACGAGCTAGCGAATCACAACACCTATAAATTTGGTTGCGGGGGCCGGATTTGAACCGACGACCTTCGGGTTATGAGCCCGACGAGCTACCAAGCTGCTCCACCCCGCGTCCGTATTGTTTCATCGTTAAGCACGATGACAGCTTTAAATTTGGAGCGACACACGAGGTTCGAACTCGTGACCTCAACCTTGGCAAGGTTGCGCTCTACCAACTGAGCTAGTGTCGCATATCAACAGCAATTGCTATTGATTAAATTTGGTTGCGGGGGCCGGATTTGAACCGACGACCTTCGGGTTATGAGCCCGACGAGCTACCAAGCTGCTCCACCCCGCGTCCGTATTGTTTCACCGTTAAGCACGATGACAGCTTTAAATTTGGAGCGACACACGAGGTTCGAACTCGTGACCTCAACCTTGGCAAGGTTGCGCTCTACCAACTGAGCTAGTGTCGCATTAACAACGTTTCCGTCGTTCAGGGCTGCGAATTATAAGAGCATTTTTTTGTGATGCAAGTCCTTCCTGAAAAAAAAAGGTGTTTTTTTTCTGTTTGATGAAAAAGCACACAGAATAGAAGTTTTTTCCACCTAGGTGGTGGCTTTTTCATCATGACTCTTATTAGAAAGTCGTATTTTTAGATATTAAAAATTGTTTGGCGGTAGTACTTTAGCTCAGCAATTGACTCACGGATATCATCCAACGCCAAGTGACTACCTGTCTTAGAAAAGCCGTCTAATACTTCTGGTTTCCAACGACGGGTCAGCTCTTTAAGAGTACTGACGTCGATATAGCGGTAATGGAAGTAAGTTTCCAGTTCAGGCATGTGTTTGTATAGGAAGCGACGATCTTGACCCACACTGTTACCGCATATTGGCGACACACCCTTTGGTAACCACTGCTCCAGGAACTCAATTGTCTGATGAACCGCGTCCTGTTCAGTCACTTTACTGGCGCGAACTCGATCCACCAAGCCACTGCCCGTGTGCGTAGTCGTACACCACTCATCCATTTTAGCCAGCTCTTCTTCTGGTTGGTGGATGGCAAGTACCGGTCCTTCAGCTAAAATATTCAACTCACTATCCGTGACGATAGTGGCGATTTCGATGACTTTATGGGTTTCTGGGTCTAAACCTGTCATCTCGAGATCAATCCAAATTAAATTTTGATCGCTAAAGGACATAAATCGTTGCCTATTGGTTTTATGCTAAAAGAGGTACTATACCCAAATTCTGATCCTCAGGATAGCGATCCTAGGCTCCATCAAGATGATTAAAGTTAAGTAGACAATTGTGGCAAAGAAAAAAAAGCTAACCAAAGGTCAAGTCAGACGAGTTAGAAGTAACCAGAAACGTAAACTGGCAAAAGAGGATTCTGTTCAATGGGAAGAATCCATGCTGGGTACGACTCAAAAAGGTCTGGTTATTACCCGTTTTGGTCAACACGCCGACATTGAAGACACAGAAAGCGGAGAAATCCACCGTTGCAATTTGCGTCGCGGTATTGAGACTTTGGTCTCCGGTGACAAGGTGATTTGGCGAGCAGGTCTGGAATCAATGGAAGGCATAAACGGCGTTGTTGAAGCCGTAGAGCCACGCAGCTCAGTGCTGATTCGCCCTGACTACTATGACGGTCTTAAGCCCGTGGCTGCAAACGTCGATCAAATGGTCATCGTCTCTTCTGTACTGCCAGAATTGTCACTCAACATCATTGACCGCTACTTAGTCGCCTCTGAAACACTCAATATCGCCCCTCTTCTCGTGCTAAACAAAATTGACTTACTTGAAGAAGAGCAACGTCACCTATATCAGGAATGGCTGAGTGAGTACGAGCGTATCGGTTACAAAGTGCTGCTAGTCAGTAAACAGACGGGAGAAGGCATTGCAGCACTGGAAGCCGAACTCAAAGATCGTACTAACATTTTTGTGGGTCAATCTGGCGTCGGTAAATCGAGTTTAGTGAATGCGTTGATGCCGGAGTTTAACGTTGAAGAAGGTGAGGTATCAGAAAACTCTGGTTTAGGTCAGCACACCACCACCGCTTCTCGACTTTATCACATTCCAACAGGTGGCGATCTGATTGACTCTCCCGGCGTACGCGAGTTTGGTTTGTGGCATTTGGAGGCTGAAGAAGTCACCAAGGCGTTCGTTGAGTTCCGCAACTACCTTGGCAGCTGTAAGTTCCGAGACTGCAAACACAATGATGATCCAGGATGTGTATTACGTGAAGCGGTAGAAAATGGTGAAATCAGTGAAGTTCGCTTTGAAAACTACCATCGCATCCTTGAAAGCATGGCTGAAGTCAAAGCCAACCGTCAGTACTCACGCAACAAAAAAGCCGATCTGTAACGGCTTCTTGCACAAATCATCAGCGCTTGATACTGACTTTGCCTGCAAATTTAAGTAGTATCTCGCGCCCAAAAGTAAGCAAACATACAGTTAGCATTGGAATTTATGACAATGGATAAGATTAAAGTTGGACTGCAGTACTGGATCCCTCAACACGGTTTGACCCGTTTGGTCGGTAAATTGGCATCCGCAAAAGCGGGAGGCCTAACCACTGCCGTCATTCGTTGGTTTATCAAGCAGTACAACGTCAATATGGACGAGGCCAAGCACTCTGATCCTAAGCATTTCAAAACCTTCAATGAGTTTTTTGTCCGTGAGCTGAAAGACGGCGCACGCACGATAACCGAAGGGAATAGCATCATTACTCATCCAGCAGACGCCTGTGTCAGCCAGTTTGGTCCTATTCAGGATGGTAAACTCATTCAGGCAAAAGGCCATGATTTTACAGCTCAAGAATTACTGGGTGGTGACGCTGATCTTGCGGCTGAATTTGCCGATGGTGAATTTGCAACACTTTACCTTTCACCACGAGATTACCACCGAGTCCACATGCCTTGTGACGGTACACTGCGCCAGATGATCTATGTGCCAGGTGACCTGTTCTCGGTAAACCCTTTGACCGCAGAAAATGTACCAAACCTATTCGCGCGTAACGAGCGCGTAGTGTGTATTTTCGACACTGAATTTGGCCCTATGGCTCAAGTGTTAGTCGGCGCGACCATCGTCGGTAGCATAGAGCAAGTCTGGGCAGGCACCATCACTCCACCGCGTGGCAACACTGTCTACAAATGGGATTACCCAAGCGAAGGGGATAAAGCGGTCATACTCAAAAAAGGGGAAGAGATGGGTCGATTTAAACTTGGCTCAACGGTGATCAACCTGTTTGCTAAAGATGCGATCAAATTTGATGCATCTATGGCCAATGGCCACACAACAATTATGGGCACCCCCTACGCTCACCTTACCGCTCCAGAGCAAGAGCAAGAGCAAGAGCAAGAGCAAGAGCAAGAATAACCATAACAGCCCCGATTTTTCGGGGCTTTTTTTGACCAGAAACAAACCTTACGCAACATTTCTTTATTGCATTCAAAAATTTCCATCTCAATCTAAGACCTTAATTTGGTTATTCTTTATTCTTAGCCGCAGAGTTTCGCTTTGAGGTTAAATCTTTATGCCTAGAATTGATCCAACCATAGTGATCAAATTGCTGATTTGTTTTGGCTTACCCATCGCGGTATTGATGATGCCGATTGATGCCATTCCCATCGCAGATCTGACCCTAATACAACATCGTTTGTTGGCGATATTTCTGCTTGCAGCTCTACTATGGGTGCTCGAACCTGTGCCTGTCTTTGCCACTTCAATTCTGATCATTGCACTTGAGCTGATCATGATTTCCGATAAAGGTCTGCACTTGTTCCGTACCCCACCAGCGGGGCACGGTCTCGGCGAACTGATGAAATACACTGATATTTTCAGTGCCTTTTCCTCACCTATTATCATCCTATTTATGGGCGGGTTTGCCTTGGCCATCGCCGCATCAAAATATGAACTGGACAATAACCTCGCTCGAGTTTTACTGCGGCCTTTTGGTCACCAGCCTAAATTTATCATGCTTGGATTGATGCTGATCACCGCCGTGTTCTCAATGTTCATGTCCAACACCGCTACCACTGTAATGATGCTCGCGTTGCTTGGCCCGATCGTCGCTTCAGCTCCCAAAGGTGACATCGGTATCAAAGCACTCGTTTTATGTATTCCGATTGCCGCCAACACAGGGGGCATCGCAACCCCGATCGGTACACCACCTAACGCGATTGCCCTGCAATATCTAACCGGTGAAAATAGCATCGATTTTCTAAGCTGGATGATGATGGGCCTCCCCTTTGTCATTCTTCAGTTAACGATCGCTTGGTTCTTGCTCCAAAAACTCTTCCCCTCCTCTCAGAAGACCATGACGCTTAAACTAGATGGACAATTTCAGCGCAACTGGCGCGCCATTGTGGTGTACGCAACATTCGCCGCCACCATCTTGCTATGGATGACCACTAAATTACATGGGATGAACACCTATGTCGTCTCAATCATTCCACTCGCAGTCTTCACCCTAACGGGCATTATGGGTAAAGCTGAGCTCAAACAAATCAACTGGGATGTGCTGTGGTTGGTTGCAGGGGGGATCGCGATTGGCATTGGCTTGGATAAAACCGGGTTGGCAGCCGCACTCGCACACGCGATCGACTACGAAGCACTCTCTCCTGTTGCAGTAGTGATTACCATGTCGATTGTATGTTGGTTAATGGCCAATTTTATGTCCAACACGGCGACAGCTAACCTTTTGATGCCTATTGCTGCCGCTATTGGCGCTTCAATGGAGAGTCTCTCTTCTATGGGCGGATTGCAAGGCTTGCTGGTTGTCGTCGCCTTCTCGGCCTCACTTGGTATGATTCTACCAGTCTCAACTCCACCAAACTCTCTGGCTTATTCCACCGGGCTTATTGAGAGTAGAGACATGGCTAAAACCGGTGTCATCCTTGGTGTGATGGGACTAATCATTGTCTACATTGCTGCGCTATTGCTGACCTGAACATCAGGTGGTGGCTTCTCGCTTAATTGTTGGGCAAGAAGTCACAATTCAGTAAAAAGGTCGGACTTCATTGATATTCCACTCTCTGAATATCTATATAGATCAAATCTATATTTTAACAATTTCTATAATATCAGCTTGTTAAACCAATATTTATAGCCATTTCAGCAGTTCCTACGTAAATTTCCGCTCCAACAGGGTGTAAACACCAATTCAAACCTAAACACTCTGATTTTCGATAGGTTGTCTGAGTATTAAGGAAAGGCAATGAGAAACACGATTAAGTTAAAAATTCAGATCGCCATCGCGATCATTATTGCAATTGTCTCCGGGGTCCAAGCTTGGATATCCGTTAGTCAGTTAAAACAAGAAACCACTTCCGCACTGAACAGTGAGATGGCCAACGTCAGTCACGCAACGTCTCGCTATATCAGCGACTGGCTCTTGATTCGAAGCGATATGATGCTGGCTAATGAGCTAAGCATACTCAATTCGAGTAATGCCGATAGAGAGATGTTAATCACCAAGCGTGCTGGCAAGTTCTTATCTGTATACGCAGGTTTTGATGACGGCTCTATTGCCTATGGCGATAAAACCGAGGATTGGCCAGCCAATTACGATCCTCGAACTCGTCCTTGGTACAAAGACGCCATGGCAACCAATGGGCTAATCGTCACCGAACCTTATCAAGACTTTGATGGCAGTATTGTGGTCAGCTTTGCCA
Organism: Vibrio sp. T11.5; assembly: GCF_027587155.1. Classification (NCBI taxonomy): domain Bacteria; kingdom Pseudomonadati; phylum Pseudomonadota; class Gammaproteobacteria; order Vibrionales; family Vibrionaceae; genus Vibrio; species Vibrio sp. T11.5. The sequence continues at coordinate 22,984 of NZ_JAPPTP010000033.1, read as the reverse complement.
AAGCTTTTAATGGCAGAAAAAATGGCGTACTCGCTGCCGACTTAACCGTCACGAGTATCATAGAAGAAGTCCTCAACGTGCATTTAGATAACGATGGTTTCTCATTTTTAGTCGATGGAAAAAATAACATTGTTGCTTATCAAGATGAAAAATTGAGCCAGCAGCCTCTGACTGAACTCAACCCGGCGTTATCGACTGACAAAGTTCATCAGTTAGTGAATACCTCCACCATATCAACGATTCACTGGCCTCAGCAAGGTGATAAACTCATCTATGTCGTTAATGTGCCAAATACGGATTGGTCACTGGGTATCGTGGTCGATAAAGGTATGGCTTATGCCTCCGTCACGGAACAGATTAAGTTCACAGCGATCGCTTCTATTTTCCTCTATGTCCTGATTGCTTCGATCAGTACCTATGTGATCACCCGATTGCTTAAACCTTTACAAACCTTGTCCGCGGCACTTTCACAGCTATCTCATGGCGAGGGAGATTTAACCCAGAGAATAGAAATCCGTCGTATGGATGAAATCGGGGAACTGGCTCAGCACGTCAACCAGTTCTTGAGTCAAATGCAGTCAATGCTTAGTGGCATCATCTCTCACAGTAGAGAGCTGTCTGTTCAGGCAAAACAAGCGAACCAATTGGCGCAACAATCCTCTCAGCAGGTAGAAACACAACAAAATGATGTCAATCAGATAGCAACTGCTATTCATGAGATGTCCGCGACAGCCGCCGAAGTTGCCAACCACGCAGAATTGACAGCGAATGCGTCTCAAGGCTCTGCCTCGGCTTGTGAAGATGGTCAACAAGTCATTGAGAAGAACCGCCAGGCAATCGTGGAGCTGGCCGATCAGGTTTCCGCTGCATCAGGTATTATTTCAGAGTTGGAAAACAATACACAGAGCATCAACCAAATCCTCTCCACCATCCGTGAGATCGCTGAGCAGACTAATTTGCTGGCACTCAATGCTGCAATCGAAGCTGCACGAGCCGGTGAGCAGGGCCGCGGTTTTGCTGTCGTTGCCGATGAGGTGCGCGTACTGAGCCAACGCACACATGGCTCAACCGAAGAAATTCGCAGCATGATTGAAACATTACAAAACAATACCCAGTTGGCGGTCAACAGCATGGAGAGCAGCACCGCCTTAGCAGGTACTAGTGTTGATTACGCTCAACAAGCGTATGAAAGTCTCAATACCATCACATCTGCTATTACGGAAATCAATGACATGGCCTTGCAAATTGCCAGCGCTGCAGAAGAACAACGTGCTGTCAGCGAAGACATTAGCCGTAACACTCAAGGGATTAAGGATGCGTCCGATGTTCTTTCAGAACAGGCCATGCACAGCAGCGAAAGCGCGACTAACATGTTTACCTCGGCGAACACTGTCCGAACTGAGGTAGAACGTTTTAAAGTTTAGACTTTGTTTCTTTCAGCATTTAATGCATATTGTCAGCCTACTAATTTCTTTGTTCATAGGACGAACAACTGATGGAGTTTGAATGGCTGGCATTAGCCGCCGCCTTTCTCTGGGCAGTGGCTAGCCTACTTTCTGTTGGCCCTGCACAGCACCTTGGTACCTTTGCCTACAGCCGCTGGAGAATGGGGTGTACATCTGTCATTCTTGCTTCAATGGCTGGCTTCACTGGGGGTTGGGCAACCGTTGAAACCAGTGCCCTCTCAGCCATGGCGTTGTCGGGACTGATCGGTATTTTTATCGGTGATACTGCACTGTTTGCCTGCTTGAATCGTATGGGCCCTCGTCAAGCTGGGTTGCTGTTTTCCTGCCATGCGGTCTTTTCTGCCATACTTGGCTACTTCCTGTTTAGCGAAACGATGACGAGTATTGAGCTTATCGGCTCAACGCTGGTTTTTTCCGGTGTTCTAACCGCGATTTTTTTTGGTCGCAAAGGGCAAAACAATCATCAACTAGAGTCAGTGAAAGGTAATATCTGGCTAGGAATTGCCTTAGGTCTTATCGCAGCCTTGTGTCAAGCACTTGGGGGCATTATCGCAAAACCAGTCATGCAGACGGCTATCGATCCTGTCGCCGCATCAGCGATGCGCATGATGACAGCCTTTGCAGCGCATTGTCTGTTTTTCTTCAGTGGAGCAAAGATTGCCAAAGCAACATTACCGATGAACCTTCGCTTGTTTGCGATCACTGCTGTCAACGGCTTTCTCGCTATGGCTGTTGGTATGACACTTATCCTTTACGCTCTACAAGAAGGTAATGTCGGTATGGTAGCACTACTTTCTTCTACGACACCCATCATGCTGCTACCTCTACTTTGGGTTTACACTAAAAAGCGCCCTAACCGATTTGCATGGCTAGGAGCCATTTTGGCGGTGGCAGGGACTGGGCTATTAGTCAGTTAGCAGCTATTAGAGTAATAGTTTATACCCGCTTTAAATTTTCTCTTGATGAGCGACAATGGTGATAACAAGGTGAGTATAAAGCGCATCTCAGTAGTCACTACTTTGTATAAGGTGAAAGATAACAACAATATTTAGCAAACAATATTTGATCTTAGCCTACAGTTTTGGTTAAAAAGTGTAGTAAAATTACGCTAATTTTGTTTCCAAAGTTACTTTGAATTTGACGAGGACATCACTATGTCAGCTAAGAAGCCATTGGCTCTAGTCATTCTTGACGGTTACGGTCACCGTGAAGAAACTGCAAGCAACGCTATCGCAAATGCGAAAACGCCTGTTATCGACGGCCTGCTTGCAAACAATCCACATACACTAATTTCTGCTTCTGGTCTGGATGTTGGTCTTCCTGACGGTCAGATGGGTAACTCTGAGGTAGGCCACACAAACATTGGCGCTGGCCGAGTTGTATACCAAGACCTGACTCGCATTACTAAATCTATTGCTGATGGTGAATTTTCAGAAACGCCAGCGCTTATCGAAGCCATTGATTCTGCGGTAAAAGCAGGTAAAGCGGTTCACCTTATGGGTCTGATGTCTCCAGGCGGCGTTCACTCTCACGAAGACCACATCTACGCAGCTGTTGAAATGGCAGCAGCCCGTGGCGCTGAGAAAATCTACCTACACTGCTTTCTAGACGGCCGTGACACGCCACCGCGTAGCGCAGAGAACTCTCTAAAACGTTTTGACGAGCTATTCGCTAAGCTAGGCAAAGGCCGAGTGGCATCACTAGTAGGTCGCTACTATGCAATGGACCGTGATAACAACTGGGACCGCGTACAAATTGCTTACGATCTTCTCACTCAAGCGAAAGCAGAATTTACTTTTGACTCAGCAGTCGCGGGTCTAGAAGCGGCTTATGCTCGTGAAGAGAACGATGAGTTCGTTAAAGCAACAGCGATTAAAGCTGAAGGCCAAGAAGTCGCAGCTATCCAAGATGGCGACGCGGTAATCTTCATGAATTACCGTGCTGACCGAGCTCGTCAAATCACACGTACTTTCGTACCTGATTTCGCAGGCTTTGAGCGTACAGTATTCCCAGCAGTCAACTTCGTAATGTTAACGCAATACGCGGCTGACATCCCGCTAGCAATCGCATTCCCACCAGCCTCTCTAGAGAACACTTACGGTGAGTGGCTATCTAAGCAAGGTCAAACTCAGCTACGTATCTCTGAAACAGAGAAATACGCACACGTAACTTTCTTCTTCAATGGTGGTGTTGAGAGCGAATTCGCCGGCGAAGAGCGTCAACTTGTTGCTTCTCCAAAAGTTGCCACTTATGACTTGCAACCAGAGATGAGCTCTCCAGAGCTGACTGAAAAAATGGTCGCAGCGATCAAATCAGGCAAATTCGATACCATCATCTGTAACTACCCGAATGCAGATATGGTTGGTCACACTGGTATCTACGAAGCCGCTGAAAAAGCGATCGAAGCACTGGATGAAAGCGTCGGTAAAGTGGTTGAAGCAATCAAAGAAGTGGGTGGTCAGCTCCTGATCACAGCCGACCACGGCAACGCGGAAATGATGGTCGATCCAGAAACTGGCGGTACACATACTGCACACACTAACCTACCAGTACCACTCATCTACGTAGGTGACAAAGCGGTTGAGTTTAAAGAAAACGGTAAACTCTCTGATCTTGCGCCAACAATGTTGTCCCTAGCGGGCCTAGAGATCCCTGCTGAAATGTCTGGTGAAGTACTGGTCAAATAAATACAGTACGACGTGATTCTGGTAGTATTGAAGAGCTCGGGTTAATACCTGAGCTTTTTTATTTCTCCATCAACAAGTTTTGACATTACCCTTTCTTCGTAGGAATGTGTTTGGGTATACTGGCTCTCTATCAAAAACTTAGGACAGATTCATCACATGGCAACACAGCAACAAGGACGACTGCTCGCCTCCTCAACGCTCTCTGCGTTAGTATTGATTGTTGCCTCTACCTTGGCCTTCCCTAGCTGGTCTTCTTCCTCAAATGAGTTAAAAGGAGTCAGTAATGAGATCTCTCGCCAAAAGCAATCACTAAGTTCTCAACAGAAAAAACTAGACTCGCTACAAAAGTCGCTCAAAACACAAGAATTAGGCATTGTCCGCTTAGAAAAAGAAATCAAAGAAGCCAAAAACTCCCTAAGTCAAACCAACAACAATATCACTGCATTAGAAAACCGCATCACTGCACTAAAGCAACAAAAACAGCAACAAAGCGACAAGCTCGCTGAGCTATTGCAAACCTATTACGTCACTCAGCGAGCCAAATCTTCCGCTAGTATTCTCAATCAAGGAGTTGAAGAAGACAGGATCAGCCAATATTTCCAACACTTAGCCAAACAACGCGCCAACACAATTGAAGAGCTTGATCTCACAATGGATCAGCTCGCGGAGAGCGAAGTTCAACTTAAGCTCGAGAAACAACAAATCACTAAGCTGATCGCGCAGCAGAATCAAAAACGTCAGCAATTGTCGAGAGCGCAGTCCAAACGAAAAGGCACCGTCAGTAGTATCAAAAAGAACATTACCAGTGATAAAGTCTATTTGTCAGAACTACAGCGTAATGAAACACGTTTAAAAGCCGAGATTGCCAAAGCCGCCAAAGCTGCGAAAGCCGCCAAGCTCAATACCGTTCCAATGGACGGTTTGGCAAAACGAAAAGGTCGCTTGCCTTGGCCACTTAAAGGAAAAATTTTACACAACTACGGTTCACGTCAGACAGGGCAAATCCACTGGAAAGGAATGGTCATTGATGCCAACTATGGTCAATCGGTGAAAGCCGTGTATTCTGGTACGGTGGTTTTCTCTGACTACCTAAGAGGCTATGGCTTAGTGATTCTTCTCGATCACGGTAAAGGTGATATGACCTTATACGGATTTAATCAAAGCCTGCTGAAAAAAGAAGGCGATAAAGTCGCAGCAGGGGAAACCATCGCATTGGCTGGTGATACTGGTGGTCAACCACAAGCGTCACTGTACTTTGAAATTCGACGCAACAGTAAAACTCAAAACCCTAAAGGTTGGCTGACAAGATAATCGTCATTTGCTCTCGTAAGACGAAGCGTAATAGGTCTCTACGGCTTGAATAAACAAGCCAACCTGCGTTTTGGGTAGTGTATTGATCCCCGCCGCCGCCGCACGGCCACCACCAGTAAAAAACTGAGCGCATATATCTCCCGCTCCCTGCTTGTTATTCAATGGAGCACGTAATGAAACGGTATAGCTTCCATCCTCATTCACGGAAAGCACGGCATGCGCCCGATCAGGGGTTTGATTCGCCAACCAATTGCTATAAACACCGCTGATACGTCGTGAAGATGCGTGGTTAGGCAACTCAAACACTGCCAACACATCACTTTGATGAGAAGCTTGAATGGCGATAGCTAGATCCATATCACTTTGATACGCTGATTTGAGAATGGGATAAGGAGAATGTTGATCAGCAATGACAGCAAAAGGATCATTATAAGCCAAAAGGTGCTTAAACAGCTGAGCAGGGTCAAAATGCAAATCTGCCACCTCTGCGCCATAACCATTGTAGTTAATTAGTGTCCCCAACTCTTTTAGCTGTTCTTTCTGTTCTCTAGTGAGACCAGCTCTGTCAGCCAATTCGTCTGCTTTCGCGAGCAAGTTATCACCGTATGCAGCGGTTATAGCCCATAAGTGAAAGCGACCGTTCAACAACTCATCCACAATCAAGGCGGTACAGGTATTGGCATCTAAATTAATGTGAGCCTTGAGGTTCATGTGCTGTGGAATATCACCAGACTTGTGGTGGTCGACGTAGAACACCTGAGCTCCAACGGCAAGAATCGCTTCTAAACTCGCCTTATTTTTCTCCATCGAGATATCCAGTACGGTGAGCGAATCACTGGTTTGGCACTTGAGGGGCTTGAGCAGCTTGATATCACGTTTGACTCCGGTAACTAAAGTCGACGTTTTAGGCTCAGCTAGGCGTAACTGAAGAAGCGCGATAATACCATCTGCATCACCATTGAACACATCGTAGTGCATACACAAAAAACCCTTAATATATTTCGATATACTTTAAGGGGTTAGAAGCCATTCAACAATCGCATTTAGTTATGGTTAAGCATGAATCGCTTTAACGCCATCTTCAAGCAATTGAAGTTGTTCTAGGCCTTGTTGGGTTGCTTTGGGTTTAACCACTGCAATCATCTGCAACATGCCTTGATGTATGATTTGCTCGGTAATTTGAGTCTTTGGTGACATGGCAGCTTGGTAACCCAGCCAGCTAGAAGCGATAAGGTGCAGAGTTGTGACCAGTGACTTCATTTCGCTATTTTCAACAGAAACCAATTCCAAATCGACAAATGCTCGCATGATATTGATCAGGTTTGTTTGCAGCTTCTCCTGCACCTGAATGTAATCTTCGTGTAAGTGTTCATCGCGTTGGAGTATTTCTGGCAGATTGGCGTAGAAAAAACGATATTTCCACATCAGGTTGAAAATAGAATCGAGATAGTGCTTAAGAAGGACTAAGCTCTCTTGTTGACCATGAATTGGCGAGAACCTTTCCAGCAGTTCATTTGAATAGAGCGCAAAGATTTCGCGTACAATTTCTTGTTTGTTGCGGAAATGGTAGTAGAGGTTGCCCGGACTAATGTCTATATGCGCTGCAATATGGTTAGTGGTGATGTTTCGTTCACCATGTTCATTAAAGAGATCCAATGCGGCGAGCACTATTTTGTCGCGTGTCTTCATTCGTTTTCCGTACCCTTTCCATTAATTTTATCATTATAACTGAGTATATTAACCAATAACAAAAAAGCGCCTGATTAGACCAGACGCTTTCATTGGTTTCTTAGTTATTTGTGGTACGGCTTGGATAACTCGTGTACCGCTTCGACAAATACGCCCGCATTTTCTGGGGGCACATCTAAGTGGATGCCGTGACCAAGGTTAAATACGTGACCTGTGCCCGCATCGCCAAAACCTTCCAAGATAGTCGATACTTCCTCTCGAATTCGCTTAGGGGAAGCGTAGAGCATAGATGGGTCCATATTGCCTTGTAGAGCAACCTTATCACCTACACGTTTTACCGCATCTTGGATGTTGATTGTCCAGTCTAGACCGACTGCATCACAACCCGTTGCTGCGATTTGCTCTAGCCACATACCACCGTTCTTAGTAAACAGCGTAACTGGAACACGACGGCCATCGTTTTCACGGATTAGGCCGTCTACGATTTTATGCATGTATTGCAGTGAGAATAGGTTGTAGTCACGCGGAGTTAGCACACCACCCCATGTATCAAAGACCATTACAGACTGAGCACCCGCTTTGATTTGTGCATTCAAATATTCAATAACACTATCTGCTAGTTTATCCAGAAGTAAGTGCAGCGTTTGTGGCTCTGCATACATCATCTTTTTGATCTTGGTGAACGCTTTAGAACTTCCACCTTCAACCATATAAGTTGCCAGTGTCCATGGGCTGCCTGAGAAGCCAATTAGCGGTACATCACCATTGAGATCTTTACGGATCTGACGCACTGCGTTCATTACGTACTTGAGCTCACCTTCAGGATCTGGGATACCGATTTTTTCTACGTCCGCTTTGCAGGTAATTGGCTTGTCAAATACCGGACCTTCACCAGCGGCAAATCGAAGTTCAAGTCCCATTGCATCTGGGATTGTTAAGATATCAGAAAACAAGATTGCAGCGTCTAAAGGGAAACGACGAAGTGGCTGTAAAGTGACTTCCGACGCCAGTTCAGCGTTCTTGCACAAAGACATGAAATCTCCCGCTTCAGCACGAGTCGCTTTATACTCAGGTAGATAGCGTCCTGCCTGACGCATCATCCATACTGGTGTGTAATCGACAGGCTGTTTTAAAATCGCACGCAAATAGCGATCATTTTTTAATTCAGTCATTCCGTTTTCCAACTATTTGGCTTCTATTTAGGGGCGCTATTCTAACACCGTTTACCACGCAAAAGCTGTGTGCTTTGCAACCTAGATCATGTTATTAAGTTTTAAATCAGTGCTTAATTTGCACCCAACTTGTAACAGTGTTAAATATTTGTGTGCTAGCGAAAACAACAATTATAACCTGAGTACTCGCTACTCAGCATCTCATAACGACATCTTACTTACCCCCTCCCTCTCGGAGGGTTTTTTTTACCTGTCAATCAGGATGTTATTTCAATCTATGTCCTTAATCGTTTGTTCAATTAATGCCCTCGCGATAGTTCCATGTGGAGCGACAGGAGGTAGATTCGGCACAGTAAACCATTGAGCATCACTCAATTCACTGTAGTCAGGCTTTAGCGCCCCGCCGCGATAGTCAGCTAAAAAACCCATCATCAAACTGGAAGGAAACGCCCAAGGTTGGCTGGAAAAATAGCGAATATTACACACATCGATACCCGTTTCTTCTTTGACTTCACGCGCAACACATTGCTCCAGAGTCTCGCCTACTTCAACAAAACCGGCAATCACTGTGTACATCCCATTACGGTGTCTCGGATGCTGCGCTAGAAGAATTTGATCGCCGTTGCGTACTGCAACTATGATACAAGGAAATATTCTCGGGTAGTGTAGCGTCCGGCAATCACCACACTGCATAGCAATTTGATTATGGTTTAAGCGATTACGGCCGCCACAGGTTGGACAAAAACGCAAAGTTTGTGTCATGTGGCTATACTGTACCGCTTTACTGATCAGAAAAAACAATGGCTCAGCCAACACCAAGCAATCACGCAGTGAAGTTAAAGGCAGAGATTGCTCGAGATCATGTGCGTTGAGCCACATAACAGGTAACCCATTGTAATCTCCAATCTTTACTGCACTTTCTTCTGACAGAGCAAATGCTTGGGCTGGGCCACAAGGCAATTCATTGTCTATCAACCAAACCTCACTCCCTGATACAACACACCAATATGCATTACTCGTACGGTTTGTGTCACTGTTCTTAAACATTACCCATCCTCTCTGCTTGCAGTTCATTCATTTTACTGGCAATCTAATTTCATACCAGAGTTTGTAGTGGAACAATTTTCTGGCTATAAATTCTAGTAAGGACAAGAGGTTATTCTCTAGGATGGCTTTGCAAAGCAAAGCGTAATGATCACCGGAGCTGTGATCCGATCATGAGGGCATGGTCATGCTAAATAAATTCAAACAAACGCAACAACAGTGGGGTGGTTCAAGCGAAGTGATCGACCACTGGCTCGAAACAAGACAATCGCTGATTGTAGAATACTGTCAGTTAGGTTCCCTTCAACCCGCGAATGGGCATGCTAACGTTGTCGAACTTCCTTCTCCCAAAAAAATCAGCTCTTTTTGTGATCATGTTGTGGATTATATTTCCGAGGGTCATTTCAAAATTTACGATATGGTGATGGAAAAATGGCAAGCGACAGGATTTAAAACCAACAATGAGATTGATGCTACCTACGCAAAAATCGTTTTAACCACGGAACCATTACTCGAGTTTAATGACAAGTACGTCAGTGTAAGCGCGGATGATGAACTTCCCGATTTCGAAGTAGATATGTCAAAGGTTGGAGAACTACTCGAAGTTCGCTTTGAAGTAGAAGATCAGCTGATTCAACTTATCGCTGATAGCTTGGCGATTCCGCCTGGGGCTTAAGAGCTAGAGAGCTAGAGAGCTAGAGAGCTAGAGAGCTAGAGAGCTAGAGAGCTAGAGAGCTAGAGAGCTAGAGAGCTAGAGAGCTAGAGAGCTAGAGAGTCTTAGAGGGTTGGCGTTTTGCGTCAACCCTTTTTGTTTCAATAAATTAAGCTGTCATCCTCAAGAACGAAGAATGAGTGAGTTGGGGATCTCTTAAAGCGAGTCTAAAACTTATGGAGATTCCCTACTCCTTCCTTCGTCAGTCTAGGGAATGACGAAGTATGACGTCAATCTTCTCTCAAAGGACAAAGTCCAGTCTCGACTCTCGGAACGCAGTGTTCTCGTAGGGCGAAGCCCGCTCCAGTTTTCCATAGGACGAAGTCCGTTCCCGCTTCACGCTTCTCGGAACGCAGTGTTCCCGTAGGGCGAAGCCCGTTCCAGTTTTCCATAGGACGCAGTCCGTTCCCGTAGCAACGCGTTCCCGCCTCCCGCCCTCCAAAAACAAAAAAGGCACCCGAAGGTGCCTTTTGTCATTTCTTAGCTAGCGATTACTCGTCTGCAGCCTTATTCTTCTGAAGAAAAGCCTGCGTTTAGTAGTGCTGCAAGGTTGTCAGTCGCTTGTTCAGCAGAAGGACCTTCTTGCTCTTCTACACGTTTAGCTTGACGATCTTGGTGGTAAGCGAAACCTGTACCTGCTGGGATTAGACGACCAACAATTACGTTTTCTTTCAGACCACGTAGCTCATCACGCTTACCAGAAACCGCAGCTTCTGTTAGTACGCGAGTTGTTTCCTGGAACGATGCCGCAGAGATGAACGATTCAGTCGCTAGAGATGCCTTAGTAATACCAAGCAGCTCACGCTCGAAACGAACTAGCTCTTTGCCTTCAGCTTCTAGCTGACGGTTAGCAATCTTAACGTTCGCGTATTCAACCTGCTCACCCACTAGGAACTCTGTAGAGTCACCAGCGTGCGTGATTGTACACTTACGTAGCATCTGACGAACGATAGTTTCGATGTGCTTATCGTTAATCTTAACGCCTTGTAGACGATATACTTCTTGAACTTCGTTCGCGATGTATTGAGTCACAGCGTGGATACCACGTAGACGTAGAATGTCATGTGGAGATTCTGGACCATCTGCGATCACGTCACCACGTTCAACTTTCTCGCCTTCGAATACGTTAAGCTGACGATGCTTAGGAATCATCTCTTCGTATGCGTCGCCGCCTTCACGAGTGATGACTAGACGACGCTTACCTTTCGTTTCTTTACCGAAGCTTACAGTACCTGTGTGCTCAGCAAGAATCGCAGGCTCTTTCGGCTTACGAGCTTCGAATAGGTCAGCTACGCGTGGTAGACCACCGGTGATATCTTTGTTACCGCCAGATTTCTGAGGGATACGAGATAGAGTGTCACCCACGCCTACTTCAGCGCCATCTTCGATGTTTACAATCGCTTTACCAGGTAGGAAGTAGTGAGCTGGCATTTCAGTACCAGGGATCATTACGTCGTTACCTGCCGCATCAACAAGTTTGATAGCTGGACGCATATCTTTACCTGCTGCTGGGCGAGCTGCTGCTTCAGTTACTTCGCTTGAAGATAGACCTGTTAAATCATCTGTTTGACGAGAAACTGTCACGCCATCGATCATGTCCACAAACTGGATGCGACCTGCCACTTCAGTGATGATTGGCATAGTGTGCGCTTCCCAGTTCGCTACTGTTTCACCAGCTTCAACTGCGTCGTTGTCGCCTTTAGATAGTAGAGAACCGTAAGGTAGTTTGTGTTTCTCTTTAGTACGACCAAATTCGTCGATGATAGTCAGCTCTGAAGCACGAGAAGTGATTACAAGCTTCTTATCTTTGTTGATAACGAACTTAGCGTTGTGTAGCTTAACTGTACCAGTCGTCTTAGCTTGGATGCTGTTCTCTGCTGCTGCAGTAGATGCCGCACCACCGATGTGGAACGTACGCATCGTAAGCTGTGTACCCGGCTCACCGATAGACTGAGCAGCGATAACGCCCACTGCTTCACCTTGGTTCACTAGGTGACCACGTGCTAGGTCACGACCGTAACACTGAGCACAACAACCGAAGTCTGCATCACAGGTAACTACAGAGCGCACTTTCATGCGGTCAACTGAGTTCTCTTCCATGATCTGACACCACTTCTCATCAATTAGAGTGTTACGTGGGATCAGTACATCTTCAGTACCTGGCTTCAGTACGTCTTCTGCAACTACACGACCAAGAGCCAGCTCAGAAAGTGCAACTTTAACGTCACCACCTTCGATGTGCGGCATCATGTCAACACCTTCATGGGTGCCACAGTCATGCTCGTGTACAACAACGTCTTGAGCAACGTCTACTAGACGACGAGTTAGGTAACCCGAGTTCGCTGTTTTCAGTGCTGTATCCGCAAGACCCTTACGAGCACCGTGCGTTGAGATAAAGTACTGAAGTACGTTTAGACCTTCTTTAAAGTTCGCAGTGATCGGCGTTTCGATGATTGAACCATCTGGACGGGCCATCAGACCACGCATACCTGCAAGCTGACGAATCTGAGCTGCAGAACCACGTGCGCCCGAGTCAGCCATCATGTAGATGCTGTTGAATGATTCTTGCTGCTCTTCTTCACCGTCGCGGTTAACAACAGCTTCAGAAGAGAGGTTTTCCATCATCAACTTCGCCACACGATCGTTGGTCGATGCCCAAATATCGATCACTTTATTGTAGCGCTCGCCCGCAGTTACAAGACCAGATTGGTACTGTTCTTGGATTTCGCGAACTTCTGCTTCCGCTTCTTCGATCTCAGTGTACTTAGCTGCTGGAACAACCATGTCGTCGATACCAACAGATACACCAGAAAGTGCCGCGTAAGCGAAACCTGTGTACATGATTTGGTCAGCGAAGATGACAGTGTCTTTTAGACCTAGCTTACGGTAAGCCTCGTTAAGTAGGTGAGAGATTTGCTTCTTACCCAGCTTTTGGTTAACGATGCTGTACGGAAGGCCATCAGGCACGATTTGCCATAGCATTGCACGACCGATAGTGGTATCAACCAGCTTAGTCTCAGTGGTGCTGTTGCCATCTTCGTCTTTTACAGTCTCAGTGATACGAACTTTAACGCGAGCATGCAGCTCTGCAGACTTAGTACGATATGCTTTCTCAGCTTCAGCTGGGCTAGCAAGGTACATACCTTCGCCTTTCACGTTGATCTTGTCACGAGTCATGTAGTAAAGACCCAATACAACGTCCTGAGAAGGTACGATGATCGGATCACCTGACGCTGGCGACAGAATGTTGTTTGTCGACATCATCAGAGTACGAGCTTCAAGCTGTGCTTCTAGAGTTAGAGGCACGTGAACCGCCATTTGGTCACCATCGAAGTCCGCGTTGTACGCCGCACACACAAGTGGGTGTAGCTGGATCGCTTTACCTTCGATTAGTACTGGTTCGAACGCCTGGATACCTAGACGGTGAAGTGTAGGTGCACGGTTCAATAGTACTGGGTGTTCGCGGATTACTTCGTCTAGGATATCCCAAACGATCGCTTCTTCGCGCTCTACCATCTTCTTAGCAGCTTTGATTGTCGTCGCAAGACCACGAGTCTCTAGCTTGCTGTAGATGAATGGTTTGAATAGCTCAAGTGCCATCTTCTTAGGAAGACCACACTGGTGTAGACGAAGGTATGGACCTACTGTGATTACAGAACGGCCAGAGTAGTCTACACGTTTACCTAGAAGGTTCTGACGGAAACGACCTTGTTTACCCTTGATCATATCAGCAAGAGATTTCAGAGGACGCTTGTTCGAACCCGTGATCGCGCGACCGCGACGACCGTTATCTAGAAGAGCATCAACAGACTCTTGTAGCATACGCTTTTCGTTACGTACGATGATGTCCGGAGCAGCAAGCTCTAGTAGACGCTTCAAACGGTTGTTACGGTTGATTACGCGACGGTATAGGTCGTTCAGATCAGAAGTCGCGAAGCGACCGCCGTCTAGTGGAACTAGAGGACGTAGATCTGGCGGAAGTACCGGAAGCACAGTAAGGATCATCCACTCTGGGTTGTTACCAGATTGAACGAACGCTTCAACAAGCTTCAGACGCTTAGTGATCTTCTTACGCTTAGTCTCTGAGTTAGTAGACTGAAGCTCTTCACGCATTTCTTCGATTTCAGCAGGCAGATCCATAGACGCAAGTAGGTCTTTGATCGCTTCCGCACCCATCTTAGCTGTGAACTCATCACCCCATTCTTCTAGACGATCCAGATACTCTTCTTCAGTTAGCATCTGAGATTTTTCTAGGTCAGTCATACCCGGTTCAGTTACTACGTACATTTCGAAGTAAAGAACACGCTCGATATCACGTAGAGGGATATCCATGAGTAGACCGATACGAGACGGCAATGATTTTAGGAACCAGATGTGAGCAACTGGTGAAGCAAGCTCGATGTGGCCCATGCGGTCACGACGAACTTTAGTTTGTGTAACTTCAACGCCACACTTCTCACAGATAACACCACGGTGTTTCAGACGCTTATATTTACCACAAAGACATTCGTAGTCTTTTACTGGACCAAAAATACGCGCACAGAACAGACCATCACGCTCAGGCTTGAACGTACGATAGTTGATCGTTTCAGGTTTTTTAACTTCACCGAAAGACCATGAACGGATCATGTCTGGTGAAGATAGACCGATTTTGATTGCATCAAATTCTTCGGTCTTATGCTGCGCTTTTAGAAAGTTTAATAAGTCTTTCACAATCAGCTCCTGTAAGGAGTTAAAAGGGGCTCACCCGCAAAAGTGAGCACCTTCTACCAAATAATCGCTTTTCTCAATTAAGAAAGAAGGGATTACTCTTCGTCTTCTAGCTCGATGTTGATACCTAGCGAGCGAATCTCTTTCAACAGTACGTTGAACGATTCTGGCATGCCAGGTTCCATGCTGTGGTTGCCATCTACGATGTTTTTGTACATCTTAGTACGGCCGTTAACGTCATCCGACTTAACTGTTAGCATTTCTTGAAGCGTGTAAGCAGCACCGTATGCTTCTAGTGCCCATACTTCCATCTCACCGAAACGCTGACCACCGAACTGAGCTTTACCACCAAGTGGTTGCTGAGTTACTAGGCTGTATGAACCAGTTGAACGAGCGTGCATCTTGTCATCAACAAGGTGGTTCAGTTTCAGCATGTACATGTAACCAACAGTTACAGGACGCTCAAACGCATCACCTGTGCGACCATCAAACAGCGTTAGCTGACCAGATTCTGGTAGGTCACCTAGTTTCAATAGCTCTTTGATTGATTGCTCAGAAGCACCGTCAAATACTGGAGTCGCGATCGGTAGACCACCACGTAGGTTCTTGATCAGCGTGCGAACTTCGTCATCAGATAGAGACGCAACGTCTACTTTCTGACGAGTATCACCAAGGTCGTAAACTTTCTGTAGGAAGTCACGGAACTTAGCGAGCTCTTGCTGCTCTTTCACCATCTGGTTGATCTTGTCACCGATACCTTTCGCTGCCAGACCTAAGTGTACTTCTAGGATCTGACCGATGTTCATACGCGAAGGTACACCCAGTGGGTTAAGTACGATGTCAACCGGCTGACCTTTCTCATCGTAAGGCATGTCTTCAACAGGGTTGATCTTAGAGATTACACCCTTGTTACCGTGACGACCCGCCATCTTATCACCAGGCTGGATACGACGTTTAACCGCTAGGTAAACCTTAACGATCTTCAGTACGCCAGGTGCTAAATCATCACCTTGTGTGATCTTACGACGCTTAGTTTCAAACTTCTTATCGAAGTCAGCTCGTAGCTCGTCGTACTGCTCTGCTAGCTGTTCAAGCTGAGTCTGTTGAGCATCATCTTCAAGCGTTAGCTCTAGCCACTTCTTGCGATCGATAGCGTCTAGTTTCGCTTCAGTGTAACCACCGTCAAGAAGTACAGCTTTAACACGGTTCAGAAGGCCACCCTCAAGAATCTGGAATTCTTCAGTAAGGTCTTTCTTCGCTTCTTTAAGCTGCATCTGTTCAATTTCAAGTGCACGTTTGTCTTTTTCAACACCGTCACGAGTAAATACTTGAACGTCGATGATTGTACCTGAAACAGAGTTTGGTACGCGTAGAGACGTGTCTTTAACGTCTGACGCTTTCTCACCGAAGATAGCACGTAGTAGCTTCTCTTCAGGAGTTAGCTGAGTTTCACCTTTAGGCGTTACTTTACCTACAAGGATGTCACCGCCTTTCACTTCCGCACCGATGTAAACGATACCTGACTCGTCTAGTTTAGACAGAGCAGACTCACCTACGTTTGGAATATCAGCTGTGATTTCTTCAGCACCAAGCTTAGTATCACGCGCCACACAAGATAGCTCTTGAATGTGGATCGTAGTGAAACGGTCTTCTTGAACTACGCGCTCAGATACTAAGATCGAGTCTTCGAAGTTGTAGCCGTTCCAAGGCATGAATGCGATACGCATGTTCTGACCAAGTGCTAGCTCACCAAGGTCTGTTGAAGGACCATCAGCAAGAACGTCACCACGTGCAACTGGTTCACCCGGCATCACACATGGACGCTGGTTGATACACGTATTTTGGTTAGAACGAGTGTATTTAGTTAGGTTGTAGATATCGATACCTGCTTCACCAGGGATCAGCTCGTCTTCGTTTACTTTAACAACGATACGAGAAGCATCTACAGACTGGATTACACCACCACGTTTCGCTACCGCTGTAACACCAGAGTCAACTGCGATATTACGCTCGATACCAGTACCAACTAGAGGCTTGTCAGCCTTAAGTGTTGGAACTGCCTGACGTTGCATGTTCGCACCCATCAATGCACGGTTCGCATCATCGTGTTCTAGGAACGGGATAAGCGATGCAGCGATAGATACAACCTGGTTAGTTGCAACGTCCATGTAGTCAACATGTTCGCGTGGGTGTAGGCCAGATTCACCTTTCTGACGAGCTGTGATTAGCTCTTCAGAGAATGTGCCTTGCTCAGAAAGTACCGTGTTCGCCTGAGCGATAACGTACTGACCTTCCTGAATAGCAGATAGGTAATCGACTTCGTCTGTTACTACGCCATCTACTACGCGACGGTATGGTGTCTCTAGGAAACCGTACTCGTTACAACGTGCAAACGCAGATAGAGAGTTGATCAGACCGATGTTTGGACCTTCAGGTGTTTCTATCGGACATAGACGACCGTAGTGAGTTACGTGTACGTCACGTACTTCGAAGCCAGCACGTTCACGAGTAAGACCACCAGGACCCAATGCAGAAATACGACGCTTGTGCGTTACTTCTGATAGTGGGTTGTTTTGGTCCATAAACTGTGAAAGCTGTGAAGAGCCAAAGAATTCTTTAACCGCAGCAGAGATAGGCTTAGCGTTGATTAGGTCTTGAGGCATGATTGCATCAAGATCACCAAGGCTTAGACGCTCTTTAACAGCACGTTCAACACGTACTAGACCAACGCGGAATTGGTTTTCTGCCATTTCACCAACTGAACGGATACGACGGTTACCTAGGTGGTCGATATCGTCCACCTCACCGATGCCGTTACGGATAGCGATAAGCTTCTTCATCACTTCAACGATATCAGTTTCGTCAAGTGTGCCTTGCTCTTGAGCATCTTCACGTTCGATAGAGCTGTTGAACTTCATACGACCAACAGTCGATAGATCGTAACGCTCTTCTGAGAAGAATAGGCTTTCGAATAGTGCTTCAGCAGCTTCTTTCGTTGGTGGCTCACCAGGGCGCATCATGCGGTAGATTTCTACCAATGCAGAAATACGATCAACAGTGCTGTCGATGCGTAGTGTGTCTGACATGAATGGACCGTGATCTAGGTCGTTCGTAAATAGAACTTCTAGAGCTTTATGGCCTGCCTGAGATAGGTTAGCTAGTGCTTCAAGACTGATTTCTTGGTTAGCCGCAACGATGATCTCGCCAGTCGCTTCGTTGATGTAGTCTTTCGAAGACACTTTGCCTACGATGTACTCTACTGGTACGTCGATATGCTCAACGCCATCTTTTTCAAGCTGACGGATGTGGCGTGCCGTTACACGACGACCTGTTTCAACGTAAGTCTTGCCATTTGCTTCGATATCGAATGACGCAGTTTCACCACGTAGACGATCAGGAACCAACTCCATAAGTAGAGTTTGATCTTTAACCTCGAAGTTCACCTTCTCAAAGAAGATGTCCAGGATCTCTTCTGTCGTCTTACCTAGTGCGCGAAGAATGATAGATGCTGGTAGCTTACGACGGCGGTCGATTCGTACGTATAGGTTATCCTTAGGATCAAACTCGAAATCAAGCCATGAACCACGGTAAGGAATGATACGTGCGTTATATAGAACTTTACCTGAAGAGTGGGTCTTACCTTTATCGCTGTCGAAGAATACACCTGGGCTTCTGTGCAGCTGGGATACGATAACCCTCTCGGTACCATTGATAACGAAGGTACCATTGTCTGTCATAAGCGGAATTTCGCCCATGTAGACTTCTTGTTCTTTAATGTCTTTTACAGTACCTGCTGGCGCGTCTTTATCAAAGATAACTAGGCGTAGTTTTACGCGAAGTGGTTTTGAGTAAGTTACGCCGCGAATTTGACATTCTTTAACGTCAAAAACTGGCTCACCAAGACGGTAGCTAACGTATTGCAGCTCGGAATTGCCGTTGTAGCTCTGAATTGGAAATACAGAACGGAAAGCAGCTTCAAGACCGTATTGACCTTCAGGATCCTGTTCGATGAATTTTTCGAACGAATCGAGCTGGATCGATAGCAGGTATGGAATGTCCAACACTTGTGGACGAGTACCAAAGTCCTTACGGATGCGCTTTTTCTCGGTATAAGAGTAAACCATGGGGTTCCTCAGCTCGCTGATAAGTGACCCAAACTGTCTCCAATCGTTATGAGACAGTGACTAACATCTGTTTGATTGTAGTGACATTTCATTAAGAACTAATGAAATGTTTTTTGCTAGGAACTTGGGTGCTCAAACAGCGGAAAAATCACCCAACCCCTACAGCGCAAAAAGGCCGGTGGTTATAAAACCACCAGCCATTAGCCGTTAGGCTAAGAAACTATGCAATAATTACTTAACAGTAACACTTGCACCAGCTTCTTCTAGCTGAGCTTTAAGAGCTTCAGCTTCATCTTTCTCGATGCCTTCTTTTAGAGGTGCAGGTGCGCCGTCTACTAGAGCTTTAGCTTCTTTAAGACCTAGGCCAGTTGCGCCACGTACTGCTTTGATTACAGCAACTTTGTTACCGCCAGCAGATTCTAGGATTACGTCGAATTCAGTTTGCTCAGCAGCAGCTTCGCCTGCAGCAGCGCCGCCAGCTACAACAGCAGCAGCAGCAGAAACACCGAATTTCTCTTCCATTGCTTCGATTAGTTCAACAACTTGCATTACAGACATTTCTGCAACTGCGTCTAGGATTTGCTCGTTAGTAATAGACATAACAATTCTCTTTTAAAATCAACAATAAGTTTAATTAGCAACCAGTAAAAAGCAAGGCTTACGCCGCAGCTTCTTCTTTTTGATCGCGTAGTGCAGCGATAGTGCGAACCAGCTTGCCAGCAGAAGCTTCTTTCATGCACATCATTAGGCGTGCAATAGCTTCGTCGTAAGTTGGTAGTGTCGCTAGTACTTCAGCGTCAGTTAGCGCGCCTTCAAATGCAGCAGCTTTGATCTCGAAGTCAGTGTTCTCTTTAGCGAAGTCTTTGAAAAGACGCGCTGCAGCACCTGGGTGCTCATTAGAGAATGCGATTAGAGTAGGACCAGTGAAAGTGTCAGTTAGACACTCGTAGTCAGTACCTTCAACCGCACGACGCATAAGTGTGTTACGAACAACTCGTACATAAACACCCGCTTCACGAGCTTGTTTACGTAGAGAAGTCATCGCGCCCACTTCAACGCCACGAGAGTCAGCTACAACTGCAGAAAGTGCACCACTGGCAGCTTCGTTGACTTCAGCAACAATTGCTTTTTTGTCTTGAAGGTTTAAAGCCATCTTGGATTTACTCCTGGTTGTCGTTACACCACTCACTATCATCACGACAGTGAGAGTTATTGAGGTGCTTCCCAGAAGAAAGGTAACTATTTACATAGAGCTTTCTGTCAGTTCGGGCACCATCTACGTAGGATAATTAAGTCATCATTTGTTACACAAACTCAGACACCTACGGTCTTGGACGGAGACTGGGTATTAATTCTTACAGAACCAAAGTTCAGCCCCAACCACAAATATTAGGCGCGAAATTATACACAAATTTCGCGCCTAAGCAAATATATTAGCTTGCTAGAGTGTTCAGGCTAGCCTGATCAACAGCAACACCAGCACCCATAGTAGTAGAGATGCTTACTTTCTGCAGGAATGTACCCTTAGCAGAAGACGGCTTAGCTTTCTTCAGAGCCACTAGAAGTGCTTCTAGGTTCTCTTTGATCTGCTCAGCAGAGAAGTTTGCTTTACCGATAGTAGTGTGGATGATGCCGTTCTTGTCGTTACGGTAACGAACCTGACCAGCTTTAGCATTTTTAACTGCTTCAGCAACGTTAGGAGTTACAGTACCAACTTTAGGGTTTGGCATTAGACCGCGAGGACCCAGGATAGTACCTAGTTGACCTACAACGCGCATTGCATCTGGAGAAGCAACAACTACGTCGAAGTTCATTTCGCCTTTCTTCACTTGCTCAGCAAGATCTTCCATACCAACGATGTCTGCGCCAGCTTCTTTAGCTGCTTCAGCGTTTGCACCTTGAGTGAACACTGCAACGCGGATTTCGCGGCCAGTACCGTGAGGTAGTACAGTTGCACCACGTACGTTCTGATCAGATTTACGAGCATCGATGCCTAGGTTAACAGCAACGTCTACAGACTCAACGAATTTAGCAGTTGCTAGTTCTTGAAGAAGAGCTACAGCTTCGTTGATTTCGTATTCTTTAGTTACGTCAACTTTTTCGCGGATAACGCGCATGCGCTTAGTTAGTTTAGCCATCTTATTAACCCTCTACCACTAGGCCCATTGAACGAGCAGTACCAGCGATTGAACGCTTCATTGCTTCGATGTCAGCACCAGTCATATCAGCAGCTTTAGTTTCTGCGATTTCTTGGATTTGAGCGTCAGTTACTGTACCCACTTTTTCAGTGTTTGGACGACCTGAACCAGACTTAACGCCAGCCGCTTTCTTAAGAAGAACTGCAGCAGGTGGAGTCTTAGTGATGAACGTGAAAGAACGGTCGTTGTATACAGTGATAACAACAGGAGTCGGTAGACCTTTCTCGATAGATTCTGTTTTCGCGTTAAACGCTTTACAGAATTCCATGATGTTTACACCGTGTTGACCTAGAGCAGGACCAACTGGTGGACTTGGGTTTGCCATACCAGCAGCAACTTGCAGCTTGATGTAAGCTTCAACTTTCTTAGCCATGATTATTCCTAATTTTGGGTACTAACGCTAACCAACTGATCAGCTCCCCGTTGATATAAATTCTTTTCATTCAGGATTAAAACTTACGTCTCATCCAAAATAATAAGGCGCGAAATTATAGTCATAATTCGCGCCTTGCACAACCCTTAAAAGGTGATTTTTTATACTCTTTAAATCAGAGTATTAGTCCAGTTTTTCAACCTGACCAAATTCAAGCTCAACTGGTGTTGCTCGACCAAAGATCGATACAGACACTTTCATGCGGCTCTTCTCATAATCCACTTCTTCAACTGTACCGTTGAAGTCAGCAAATGGACCGTCAGTAACACGCACCACTTCGCCCGCTTCGTACATTGTACGTGGACGAGGAGACTCACTCGCTTTCTCAAGACGGTTGAGGATAGCATCAGCTTCTTTATCAGTGATAGGAGCTGGACGGTCAGAGGTACCACCAATGAAGCCCATGACACGCGGCACACTACGTACTAAGTGCCATGATTCATCGTTCATAATCATTTGAACGAGGACGTAACCTGGGAAGAACTTACGCTCAGACTTTCGACGTTGGCCTGCACGCATTTCCACTACTTCTTCAGTAGGGACGAGAACTTCACCAAATAGCTCTTCCATGCCATGCATTTTGATATGCTCGCGAAGAGACTGCGCTACACGGCCTTCAAATCCAGAGAAGGCTTGCACTACATACCAACGTTTTTTAGGAGCTTCACTCATGAATTAAAACCCTCTATACCCCAGTCACAAAGTTGACAAGACGAACCATAATGCCGTCGATGCCCCAAAGTGCTAGAGCCATTACTATACTTACAGCTAAAACGATCAAAGTAGTTTGCATAGTTTCTTGGCGTGTTGGCCAAACCACTTTGCGAACTTCCATACGAGATTCTTTAGCGAACTCAATCGCAGCTTTACCTTTTGTTGTTGTAGCAGCAGCACCAAGTGCCGCAGCAATCAGTACAACAACACCTGCAGCGCGAATCACTACAGACATTTCACCATACAGGTAATTACCCACAACAGCGGCAACTAGCAGAACAAAAGTGACAATCCACTTGAAGAAATCTGCGCCATTTGAGCTTTCAGGAGTTTCAGCATTATTTGCTTTCATAAAACCAAACCTGTCACAAGTCTTACATACAGACAACAACCCCGCTGTTGCAGGGCAAATCCATGAAACGACAACCTTAACTCGATTGACGTACTCTTTCTAAATGACCAAGAAGCAACCTCTCGGACAAAGAATTCTGCTTACTATTTGTTTGGACGATAAAATGAACAAACATTAAATTTAGTGCAGAAAAAGGGCATCAAATGATGCCCTTTTTGCTACTGGTTCGTCAAATCTTATTCAAAGATTTTTCAGAAGTCTTCAGCAATTCCTAAGAATTAGTCGAAGATCTTAGCAACAACACCAGCACCTACTGTACGGCCACCTTCACGGATAGCGAAACGTAGACCTTCATCCATTGCGATTGGAGCA
>NZ_JAPPTP010000032.1:0-48992 GCF_027587155.1 Vibrio sp. T11.5 | reverse complement strand
CTTCCTTCGTCAGTCTAGGGAATGACGGTTTATCTCTCGAAGGGTATAAAGCGCTGCCCCAAAAACAAAAAAGGCTTGGTCAACGGCGACCAAGCCTTTTCATTTAGATGTTGTGTTTGTTTTGTATTTATCACCCCAGTCTGCCTGGAGTTCTCGACTAACTTAGGTTAGTGAATTTCGCTGTAAATTAATATTCACAGCTAAGAGCTTAAGTTCGCGGAGGTAACACGGAGTTTGCGCGAGCAAATGAGTATTACCGACAAAGAAATTAAGCTCCTTAGCGAAGAAAATTAGCCGCCTACCGCGATGTTCTTCATATCAGTCATATAACCACGCAGCTCTTCACCAATATACTCAACCGGGTGGTTGCGAATCGCATCGTTCACCGCAATCAGCGTTGCATTGTCTACTTGGTTAGACGTCTCACCTAGACCTTTACCGATAACGTCAGTGCCAACTGAAGGCATGAACTTCTCACGCAGTAGCGGCGTTGCGACGTTAGCGAATAGGTAGTTACCGTATTCAGCTGTATCAGAGATAACAACGTTCATTTCGTACAGACGCTTACGTGCTACTGTGTTTGCGATTAGTGGTAGCTCGTGTAGTGACTCGTAATACGCTGACTCATCAATGATACCTGATGCTGTCATTGCTTCGAATGCTAGCTCAACACCCGCGCGAACCATTGCAACCATTAGGATACCGTTGTCGAAGTATTCTTGCTCTGAGATTTCAACGTCACCTGCTGGGTAGTTTTCAAATGCTGTTTCACCTGTCTCTGCACGCCAGCCTAGTAGATTGGCATCGTCGTTTGCCCAGTCAGCCATCATAGTGCTAGAGAAGTGACCTGTGATTACGTCATCCATGTGCTTGTTGTACAGTGGACGCATCAGCTCTTTCAGCTCTTCAGAAAGCTCAAATGCTTTGATTTTTGCTGGGTTTGATAGGCGATCCATCATGTGTGTGATGCCACCAAACTTCAGCGCTTCTGTAATGGTTTCCCAACCATACTGGATTAGCTTACCTGCGTAGCTTGGGTCAATACCTTCAGCAACCATCTTTTCATAAGAAACGATTGAACCCGCTTGTAGCATGCCACATAGAATAGTCTGCTCGCCCACTAGGTCAGATTTTACTTCAGCAACGAATGAAGACTCTAGACAGCCCGCGCGGTGACCACCAGTGCCCGCAGCCCAAGCTTTAGCGATATCCCAACCTTCACCTTTTGGATCGTTCTCTGGGTGAACCGCAATGAGGGTAGGAACGCCGAAGCCACGCTTGTACTCTTCACGTACTTCTGTACCTGGACACTTAGGCGCAACCATCACGACTGTTAAGTCTTTACGAATCTGCATACCTTCTTCAACGATATTGAAGCCGTGTGAGTAACCTAATGCTGCGCCCTCTTTCATTAGCGGCATTACCGTCTCAACCACATTGGTGTGCTGCTTATCTGGTGTTAGGTTAACCACTAGGTCTGCTTGAGGGATAAGTGTCTCGTAGCTGCCTACTTCAAAACCATTTTCTTTCGCGTTTTTGAACGATTGACGCTGTTCATCAATCGCTGCCTGACGCAGTGCGTAAGCCACATCAAGACCTGAGTCACGCATGTTCAGACCTTGGTTCAGACCTTGTGCACCACAACCAACGATAACCACTTTCTTACCTTTCAGATAATCCGCTTCTGTCGCGAATTCACTGCGGTCCATAAAGCGACAACGGCCAAGCTGATCTAGCTGCTCACGTAAGTTTAATGTATTGAAATAGTTAGCCATGTTAGGGCTCTCCTTTGAGAATTTATCCGTTTGGGTCGGTGTTTCATTACCGAATGCCTCGATACTAAATCAGACATTGGGTTGCTTAAAGTGATATATTCACAATTAGTTATTGCAAAAAATGCAACAAGGAAGCACTTATTTTATGAACATTAAAAGTCTGCAATTGTTCATTCACCTGTGTGATAGCAAAAGTTTCGCCAAAACAGCGTCTGCCATGCACATCAGTCCTTCTGCTCTCAGCCGTCAGGTACAAAAGTTAGAAGCAGAAACAGGCCAAGAACTGTTCGTACGGGATAACCGCAGCGTTGAGTTGACCCCAGCGGCCAAAAAACTTTTGCCTGTTGCTTTAAAGATTCTCGGAGAATGGCAAAATTTCAATGCGCAGCTACAGGGGCATGAAGAGGAGTTAAAAGGTGAAATTCGCCTGTTTTGCTCGGTGACCGCCAGCTATAGCCACCTGCCTGAGCTGTTGTCAGAGTTTCGCCTTCAACATCCGTTTATCGAGTTTAAACTGTCTACTGGTGATCCGGCTCAGGCGATAGACAAAATCCTTAACGATGAAGTCGATGTCGCCATCTCTGCTCAGCCAGAAACACTGCCCGCCAAGCTCAAATTTGAAACCATAAGTGAGATTCCGCTGTCGGTGATCGCCCCGGTCGGAGTGAGCAACTTTGCACCAGCTCTACAAAAGGATAAACCTGACTGGTCGTCTATTCCTTTTATTGTGCCGGAATCAGGTACCGCACGAGACCGCGCCAACACTTGGTTTAAAGCAATGAGAATTAAGCCGAACATCTACGCGCAAGTTTCAGGTCATGAAGCCATTGTCAGCATGGTAGCGTTGGGTTGCGGTGTTGGGATCGCACCCGATGTGGTGATCAACAACAGCCCTGTCAAAGAGAAAATTCAACGGCTCAAAGTGGCCTCGATTAAACCCTTTAAGCTTGGGGTGTGCTGCAAGCGTTCACAACTGGATAATCCACTAGTCAAAGCACTATGGGAAGTCGCACAAGACGCCTATATTGCGCCCTAACTGGTTACCCGCATAAACAATAAAGCCACCGTTTTCGGTGGCTTTATTGTTTATGGTTATCGAGGCAACTGAGACGATTAAATCACTCGCGAGAATTGCTGCTGACGCGCCTTCGCTCGGAGATATTTATCAAAACACATGCAGATATTACGAATTAGTAGACGACCGCGTAATGTCACTCGTATTTCTTTGTCGTCGACTTCCACTAGCTCATCATCAATAAAGGTTTGCAACAACTCTAGATCTTCGCTGAAGTACGGGTTGAACTGAACATTAAATTCCGTTTCTATTGCTACTTTATCAAGCTTAAAGTTACAGATGAGTTGTTTAATAACCTCTCTTCGGAGTAAGTCATCACTATCAAGAGAGAGACCTTTCCATAATGCATGACGCTGTTCATTGACCTGAGCATAGTACTTTTTCAACTCCTTCTGGTTCTGCGCATAGGCATCACCAATCATCGAAATAGCAGAAACACCAAAGCCAATCAAGTCACATTGACCTTGCGTGGTATAGCCTTGGAAATTGCGGTGAAGGATGCCATTACGCTGAGCCACAGCCAATTCATCATCCGGCTGAGCAAAATGGTCCATACCAATAAATTGGTAACCGGCGTTGGTCAAAGTGGCGATAGTGTCTTGAAGAATGGCCATTTTCTCTTCTGCTTGTGGCAAGTCTTCATCTTTGATTTTACGCTGAGCAGCAAACAGTTGCGGCATATGAGCATAGTTAAAGATAGACAGGCGACCCGGCTGCATTTCAAGCACTTGAGCCAGTGTTTCAGCAAAACGAGCTTGAGTTTGTTTCGGTAGCCCGTAAATCAGATCTAAATTTGTCGAACGGAAGCCCAACTGTTTCGCACGCTCAACCATAGCAAAAATGAATGCTTCATCCTGTTCACGATTGACCAGTTTCTGAACTTCTTTATTGAAATCCTGAACACCAATGCTCAAGCGATTAAAGCCTTCTTGTCGCAAGTGATCGAGCATATCGAGTTCAATCTCACGCGGATCGACTTCAATACTGATTTCTGACTCAGCTTCAAAGCTAAATTCAGCGCGCAGAATATTCATCAAACGGCTGATTTGGGCTTGGGTCAAAAATGTGGGTGTACCACCGCCAAAATGCAACTGGGTCACCTTACGTCCTTGCAGTAAGGCGGCACGTGTCAGAATCTCCTGCTCCAGTACATCGAGATACTCATCCGCTTTATGGGCATGACGCGTAATGACCTTATTACAACCGCAGTAATAACAAAGCTTGTGGCAAAAAGGAATATGGATGTAAAGCGACAGAGGTCGCTCTGGATACTCAGTACAAGCCATGTCGTAGTCGGCAATGGTAAACGCCTCATGAAACTCTAAGGCAGTTGGATAAGACGTATAGCGTGGACCAGAATAGTTGTACTTATCTAGGATGGCTTGATCCCACACTATTTGTTGGCTTGCGACGGCTTGCTGAGACATGGTGTACTTCCGTTAATGCTGTAATGCGTATCCGGTGTGATTGACCGTGATAAATTTGGGGCTATTTTGCCACACACTGAGGCGGGTCACCGGGTGGCAACGTAATTATTGAGTGACAATAGTCAGAATTGATAACTCGATCACTCACTCATCAGTGTAAGTGATCGAGTGACTAAAGTATCAATCTAGATCATCTGAATGTTGATCTGGTTGTTTAAAGGCTGAACTTTTTTCTGCAGCAGTTTTAGCTCTTCGACGATCGCATCCTGAAGACGCGACTCGGCTTTGTGGCGTTGCAGATTTTGCTTCATGCGATCTTTCTTCGCCATTTGTTGGCGATCGTCACCACGAGGCATATCTTTTACAATGTGGAAAAGCTCGGCTGTCGCCGGAAATTCCTTATCAAAATCAACACGATCTTCACCCTGAACGTAGTCCATGATGTTGTAGACACGAATACTGATTTCCGATAAATCACACTGGCCCTGAATACCGGCCATACACAATATATGGACGTTTTCAAAGATGTTGGCGTTACGCTTTTCGATGGCCAGCTTCTTATGCTGTTCCTGCAATTCCTTTTGCTTCTTCAACTGGAGCAGAAGGTAACCTGCATAGGACGCTAAGCCGAGAACAATGACTCCACCAGCAATGGCTAACAAGGTTACGTTCATGAATCGCTTTACCCTTTAAACTGGTCCAAATCTAGATCTTCAAACTGCGATAGCAGTTCATCTTCTGATGAGGTTTTCTTGCTCGCCTTTTTCGCTACCGGTGCGCTCGGCTCTTCAACGACTTCTGGCTCTTCTTCCTCTTCATAGAGGCCTAGTTGCTTCATCAGTATTTCAATACGTGCCAATTTCTCATCGACATACTTCTGAAGACCTGCACCTAAACTTTCACCATTATCAAGGCGATCAAGCAGGACATTCAACTGGGCGTCATTTTCCAGCATCTCCAGCTCTTGTTCTGCATTAACACGACGTTCGGCCTTGGTTGGCTTCTTCACCGCTTCAACCACGAGAGGAATTTTCTTCTTGCTACCTAGACGTGTATCGCGCTTTTGTCCCGCTGTCTGCTGTTTAAGTTGCTTCGCTTCAGAATTGCGACCACCGGTCTTTAGACCTTTACGTTTCTTCTCTTTTTTACGCAGACGTCCTTCAACGTCAGCTTCTGTACGATTTCGAACAACAATAACGTCGCCATTACCGCCCGATCTTACTTTCTTACTACGGCTCATTACTGGGCTTTCCTCAGTAAAATTACATCATTACCAATAAATTCAAGCTTGAGCTGATCCCGCTCTGCCAAGTACTTAAACGTGTTACGGCTAAAAAAGACCACATGCGTTGGGTCATTTTTATAGTGCCATCTAGCAAACGCTTCGACATCAATGACCATCTTGGTCATCAGACCAATCCAGCCACCTGGCTTAACTAAATTCAACCATTGCTGCCATATCTGATCTGGATAATACAAATGCTCGATCACCTCAGTGGCAGTCATAAAGTCATAAGTACGATTTAGCACCTCAGTATTGGGGTGATAATAAAGGTCGTACAACGACATGTTGTGTCCCTGCTCTTGCAACATCAAGGAGAGTGTTGGCCCAGGGCCACAACCAAAATCTATTCCTGTCGAGCCAGACTCAATACGTTCCAATATGGGGGTTGCAACCCGCGATAAAAAGGTACGATAGCCAGCATCATTTGGATCGTTCTCATGCAGATCGTAGTGGGCTTTTTCAGCCTTTGCATCCAATCTTTGCTCTGGGTTAACAAACACCAGCTCACATCGCGGACATTGGAGATACTCACGACGCTTGTCTCCAAAGTAATTCATTGATTCCGGGTTATGGCAAAGTGGGCAGTGGTGCATGATGACATCCTCAAACAGGGATGCGAAACATACCAGAAAGTGGCCAGAGAGTGGAGTACTATTGTGCAAATAATCATCGATTCAGTGAAATATTCCCTCTCCGAGCAATAATCTTATCGATGGAATAAAGCAACCGTGTTGACGAGAGATAGAGGCTAGTGGATTTCAGATATAAAAAAAGCGATAGATAACTCTATCGCTTTCTAAAAATGCCTTTCGGCGAAACTGTGTTACACGGATTATCGTGCACCAAATTTCCATTTGTTTTAGGCGCTTTCCCTGCAAAAGGTGTCGTTTTTCACCGTCCTGGTGAATTTTGGCTTTCCGTTTACTTCCCGTATCTGGGCTAGTCCTTAGCCTGATCCTTTTCGCTGTCTACACCATTAGACGAGTCGACCATCCCTATCCAGTAAGCTTCCTGCTTACCTATATTCCTTTAAGACCTCCAAGCATCCATCGCCTGCATCCTTGGAGACCATCATGGTCTAAATTCCGTATCAGCGCCCTGCCGATGAATACACTTTAACGATTGACCAATTTTGAACAATCCACTTGAAGAAAAAAAACGTCTTTTTTTTTCCCTTCAATCCTCTTCCATTATTTTTCAAACAGTTATAAACAGTGTGAAGAAATGAGCACAAGATAGCATAGCCGATCTCTCACAAAAACTCGGGAAAGATGGAGCCACACAAGGAAAAACCCGATGTGACGTGTGTCATACGAAAAAGCCCAGACTTTCGTCTGGGCTCATTCAATACAACATTGCTCGGGCAGTATTTAATAGGGCTTAGTGTAGGCCGCCAACATATTTAGACAAAGTATCGATGTCTTCGTCTGTCAGTTTCTTCGCGATATCTTGCATCATGCCATTCATATCATTAGCACGAGAACCATCACGGAATTTTACTAGCTGAGCTTTAATGTAGTCAGCATGCTGACCTGAAATTTTAGGGAAACCTGAAAGCTCAGTACCGTTACCGCGAGGGCCATGACATGCAATACATGCCGTCAGACCACGTTTTGCATCACCCGCTGTATATAGGGTTTTGCCTTGCTCCACCACGTTTTCAGGCGTCGTGTTGTGAGAAATTTGTAGAGATGTATAGTAAGCCGCAAGATCTTTCATATCCTGCTCAGACAGTGGCATCGCCATACCGCCCATGACTGGATCCACACGACCCTGCTGACCACCACTGGTCATACCCAGTTTGAAGTCTTTCAGCTGTTTCTCAATATACTTAGCATGCTGACCTGCTAGTTTAGGGTACATTGCGAGTTGGCTGTTGCCATCAGCACCATGACAAGCAACACAAGTTTGGGATTTTGCTTTACCAGCTTCGATACTGCCTTGGGCCCATACAGAGCAGCTGGCTAAAAGACTCAAGATTAGCGCTAATTTCTTCATGACATTCCATTATAATTATCAAGCTTCCAGTACCACTCCGAGTTGCCACTCATGGTACAATAGGCGACCTTATGCCGAGCACGGTTATTTTACACAATTTCACATAAAAGTAATCAATCGACTACACAAAGTCGAGATGGAGTTAACAGTGAGCGTAAAAATTCATTATCAAAACACCCATTTCATCACCAGCGCACCTGATATTCGTCACATGCCTGAAGATGAAGGTATCGAAGTTGCGTTCGCGGGACGCTCCAACGCGGGCAAATCGAGTTCTCTTAACCGACTTACCAACCAAAAGAGTTTAGCAAAAACCAGTAAGACACCAGGCCGAACTCAATTGATCAACCTATTTAAAGTCACTGAAGGTTGCCACATCGTCGATCTACCAGGATACGGGTTCGCCCAAGTTCCACTGGAGATGAAAAAGAAATGGCAGAAGTCATTGGGAGAGTATTTACAAAAGCGTCAATCATTAAAAGGGCTGGTGGTACTGATGGATATCCGCCATCCAATGAAAGACCTAGATCAACAACTGATTTTCTGGGCTGTAGACAGCGGTATACCAGTGCAAGTGCTGTTGACTAAGGCCGACAAGCTCAAAAGTGGAGCACGCAAAGCCCAGGTACTGAAGATTAAAAATGACGCGGTCGGCTTTGGTGGCGACGTTAGTGTCGCAGCGTTTTCTTCTTTGAAAGGTCTTGGCGTTGACGTACTGCGTAACAAACTCGATGAGTGGTTTGCGCCTGCCGTCGCACAACAGTTAACGGGTGAGATTATTGAAGACCAGCAAAGCGACGAACAAGAATAATCACACTTTTGAGTAACACGAGCCTCACTGTTCCAGTGGGGCTTTTTTGTGTCAGCACAACAAGGAACGTACAAAATAAAAATCCCCACCACTTGGTGGGGTAACGGGAGAGAAATAATGGTTGTTATTATTATCCCAGTAGAATTATTCAAAGCCGCAGACAATGCAACGCTTGTTTTCTCTCTTCTCCTTTGCTCTCTCACCACAAAAATTATATCTAAAAACATGATAAATATAAGAAATAAAACTCTAACCACCAAACTATGTGCACAAGTTAAGGCTTGGTTTTCTAGTTGAAAAAATAAAAGTGTGACTGAAGTTTTATTACAAAATTGGCCTGAGTTACCAAATACTCTCAATACTCACGATTAAGAATATGTGATCTGGTGATAGATACTGAACAAGGAGGCACAATATAGGGGAATTGCAGAAAGTTTTTGAAATATATAAAGTTTTTATTTTGCACAATAAAAAACGCCCCAGTCAAATACTGACTGGGGCGGCTGAATCAGCCTAATCCAATAACGTGAAACAAAAGGTCTGAAAGATAGAACATCTTACCTCTGTACCCTACGCAGATTAATGTACAACAATTGGTCAGAAATGGAAACTGTTTTTGTAATTTTTTTTCATTAAGATTTTATTTAACTACATTACTCACTTATAAACATTGGCTTTTTTAGACTCAAAAAAAAGCCAGCGATTGGGCGCTGGCTCATGTAATTCGGCGAATTTACGCTATTTTCTGGCTAGTGTGCTTGATCCCAGTTGTCGCCATGACCAGATTCGGCTATCAAAGGCACATCAAGCTGAGCCGCTGACTCCATCAATTCTTGTACTTTACTTTCAATTTCGGCTAAAGCTGACTCTTGAACTTCAAAAACAAGTTCATCGTGTACTTGCATTAACAGCTTCACTCGCCCCTGACCTTGGTTTTCAATCCATGAGTCAACCAGCAACATGGCTTTCTTAATGATATCTGCTGCTGTGCCTTGCATTGGTGCGTTGATCGCGGCACGCTCTGCCGCTTTGCGACGCATACCATTACGTGATTTTATTTCCGGAAGATGCAAACGGCGGCCAAAGATGGTTTCGACATAACCTTGTTCAGCGGCGGCGCTACGTGTGTCTTCCATGTATTGCATCACACCTGGGTAGCGCTCAAAGTAGGTATCCATGTATTGCTGTGCTTCGCCACGTGGAATGCCCAACTGTTTGGCCAAACCAAATGCACTCATGCCATAAATCAGGCCAAAGTTAACGGCTTTAGCACGACGACGTTGCTCTGAGCTCACTTGGTCGATAGTCGTACCCATAATTTCTGCAGCTGTGGCTGCGTGAATGTCTTTTCCTTGCTGGAAAGCGTCTAACAGTGCCTTATCTCCTGAAAGGTGCGCCATAATACGTAATTCAATCTGGGAGTAATCGACCGCCATGATCTTGTAACCATGTGGAGCAACAAACGCCTGACGAATACGACGACCTTCTTCATTACGAATAGGGATGTTCTGTAAGTTAGGATCAGTCGATGATAAACGGCCTGTCGCGGTAACAGCCTGATGATAAGAAGTATGTACACGCCCTGTCTCAGAGTTAATCATCTTCGGCAGTTTGTCGGTGTAGGTTGACTTAAGCTTAGCCAGGCCACGGTACTCCAAAATTAACTTAGGCAACGGGTAATCTAATGCCAGCTCTTGTAGAACCTCTTCATTGGTTGAAGGCGTGCCAGACGGCGTCTTCTTAATGACCGGCAGACCCATTTTTTCGAATAACAGTGCCTGTAGCTGTTTCGGAGAGTTCATATTGAACTCTTGCTCAGCAATCTCATAAGCTTTCTGCTCTAGCTCGTCTAAACGCTGTGCAATTTCCTGAGACTGAGCCGCTAACTTCATGTCGTCAATCAGAACACCAGTGCGCTCAATACGTGATAGCACAGGAACCAAAGGGACCTCGACCTCTTCATAGATGGTTTTCAGTTTTTCGTCTTGTTTAATATTGGCTAATAGGCGATTGTGTAAACGAAGCGTCACATCAGCATCTTCCGCCGCGTATGGTGAGGCTTGCTCCAATTCAATCTGGTTGAACGTAAGCTGCTTTTTGCCTTTACCCGCTATCTGCTCAAAAGAAATACAGCTATGCTGTAGGAAGCGCAATGCTAGACTGTCCATGTCATGCTTACCACCGACACTGTTGTATACATAAGACGCCAACATGGTGTCATGCTCAATGCCTTTCATCTCAATGCCATAACGAGCCAATACCGACGCATCGTACTTTAGGTTCTGTCCCACTTTCGCCTGAGCATCATCTTCAAGAATCGGCTTCAATTGTTCTAAAACCCAGTCAAGTTCTAGCTGCTGCGGGGCATCAAGGTAATCATGTGCCACAGGTACGTATGCAGCGATGCCTTCTTCTGTCGCAAACGACACACCAACCAGATTAGCGACCATGTAATCGAGGTTGTCGGTTTCGGTATCAAACGCAAAAACGTCCGCCGCTTTGAGTTTATCCAACCAAGTGATGAATGCCTGTTGGTCAAGAATGGTTTCGTACTGACTGCGATCGATGGTCACTGCAGAGGTGTCAATTTCGCTGGCTGTCGCAGAGACTCCTGCCCCCGACGCTGCACCGGACTTTTCATCTGCCAAGACAACACCCGTACCACCTTCGAGTAATTCATTGAGCCAGGATTTGAATACTAACTGGCCATAGAGTTTGATCAGTTCGTCAGTATTCGGTTCGGCCTTGAGCAGTGAATCTGGTGTTTCATCCAGCTCAACATCCAACTTAATCGTGGCGAGCTCGTAAGAAAGAAACGCTTCTTCTTTGTTATCGACCAGCTTTTTCGCCATGGTCTTCGAACCACGGAACCCAAGCGGTGCGATGTCATCAAGGTTGTCATACAGCGTTTTCAAGCTACCGATACCTTGCAGTAACGCGGTTGCGGTCTTATCACCGACACCCGGCACACCTGGGATGTTATCAACTTTATCGCCCATCAAGGCGAGATAGTCGATAATCAGCTCTGGTGGGATACCAAATTTTTCAATCACGCCTTCTCGATCCATCACCACATTGGTCATGGTGTTGATCAGCGTCACGTTGTCATCCACCAACTGCGCCATATCTTTATCGCCAGTACTGATTAACACTGGCATCCCCGCTTGTGATGCTTGGTAAGCTAATGTACCAATGACATCATCAGCCTCCACACCTGGTACACAGATTAAAGGCAGACCCATTGCACGAATCACATTGTGCAGAGGTTCAATCTGACAGCGGAGATCATCTGGCATTGGCGGACGGTTGGCTTTGTATTCCGGGTACATCTCATCACGGAATGTTTTCCCTTTTGCATCAAACACCACAGCTATGCGTTCAGACGCGAACTGGCGCATCATACTGCGCAACATATTCACAACGCCATAAACCGCATTAGTCGGGATATCACCATTGCTCATAGTGCCCGGATAAGCATGAAATGCGCGGTAAAGATAAGAAGAACCGTCAATCAAAATCAACGGGTTGTCAGGAATACGAGCCATAGTCTTTAAGCATCCAAAGAAAAAAGATCTGCCTAGGATGCCATGACTCTTTCAGTGGATCCATTTTAACTCTGCCTGCACTACTCACACATTTAACGAATAATCCTCTGAACCGCACCCCAATCTGTGGATAACTCTGTTTATATTATTTACCCCCCAATACTGAAATCAGTCACAAAACTGCAATTAAACATTTTAATTAATTGATATTTAACAATAAATAATTAGATCCAGCATCATAATAACGATCCGAACATGATCTTTAACTGTGGAAAAGGTCATCGGTGTCCTTTTATACAGCCATGAATTTTAGACATAAAAAAAGCGACATCTTATCGATGTCGCCTAGCAAAAAGGGGTTAAAGCTTATTCAATCGAATAGTGCGCTTTACCATAAAGCTATAAATTACACTGGAAGCAATGTGAGCAATGTCGTGTCAAAAAGAACTAGTGCAAGTTCAATTAAGTTCAGTGTCATCACCGTCTCCAAGTTGAATCTGGTAACTCGACGTCCTTGTGAACTTCTCTTATTCCCTAAGACGAGATAAATAATAATTATTCTCATTTATCTCGTCAACCCCTAAATGAGAAAAAATCTCATTTAATTTTTATGACAGGGCTAAAACTGTTTCACGAAGTGAATTCTTGATTCGACGAGAGGATCTTTTACTTCAAATTTTTCAATTAGATAGCCATTCCTAAGCAAGAGTCTCAACATGGAAGGAAATTGATTACGAGATTTCACCTTAAGTTTAGAATAAGCGTGTTTTTTGACCCAGATCTCCTGATAATCGAGCAGCTTCTGTGCTACCCCCTTATTTCTAGCCAATGGTGATACCCCACCAAACCAGCTATAAAATGTGTTTTCGTCGATCTCATATCCAATTTTAAACCCAAGTAATTGGCCATTTTCTTCAGCCACTTGAATAAGGTGCCGCTTACCTTCTAATCGTTCGGACAAGCTTTCTACGCTTTCTTTGTGTATGAACTCTTTGATAGTCGCAACAATCTCAACACACTCTTCGAGTGTGCCAAGTCGATATTCAACGCTCATCGCTCCTCCTTAAACAACAAAGGCTGGCAAAAGCCAGCCTTTTCATCTTTGTAAACTGAGCTATTCGGCGTCTTTTAGAAACTGAGCAGGCTGAGCATTTTCTTCGGCTAACCACTCAGCGACATCTTTAGCAAAATAAGTCAGGATGCCGTCGGCTCCTGCGCGCTTAAAGCAAAGCAGTGATTCCATCACAGTCTCGCGCTCTTTAAGCCAACCATTTTGGAATGCCGCCTTGTGCATCGCGTATTCACCCGATACTTGATAAGCGAACGTCGGGACTTGCAGTTCCGATTTAACACGGCGCACCACGTCAAGATATGGCATACCCGGTTTGACCATCACCATATCCGCGCCTTCGTTGACATCCATCGCAACCTCGTGCACCGCTTCATCACTGTTGGCCGGATCCATCTGGTAGTTTTTCTTGTTACCACCTTTAAGGTTCGTCGCTGAACCGACTGCATCACGGAAAGGCCCATAGTAGTAAGATGCGTATTTCGCAG
This sequence comes from Vibrio sp. T11.5, assembly GCF_027587155.1. NCBI lineage: Bacteria > Pseudomonadati > Pseudomonadota > Gammaproteobacteria > Vibrionales > Vibrionaceae > Vibrio > Vibrio sp. T11.5. The sequence goes on along the minus strand of NZ_JAPPTP010000032.1, from coordinate 35,519 downwards.
AGTACGCCATGATCTGAGTATTGATATGCCCTGCTTCTTCCAACGCTTCACGAATCGCACCAATACGGCCATCCATCATATCAGACGGCGCAACGACATCAGCGCCCGCTGCCGCATGGGACAAAGCCTGTTTGACCAGAACTTCTGTCGTCGCATCATTCAGGACGTAACCTTCATCATCGATGATGCCATCTTGACCATGAGTCGTGAACGGATCCAATGCCACATCGGTAATTACGCCAATTTCTGGCACATGCTCTTTCAAAGAACGAACCGCGCGCTGAACCAAACCCTCTGGGTTGTATGCTTCAGCCGCACACAAGCTTTTTGCGTCCTGATTCACCACAGGGAACAATGCAATCGCCGGCACACCGAGTCTGGCTAAGTATTGTGCTTCTTCCAACATCAGGTCGATAGACAGGCGCTCAATTCCAGGCATAGAGTCAACGGTTTCGCGGCGGTCTTTCCCCATCAAAATAAACATTGGGTAAATCAGATCGCTTGCGGTTAATTGATTCTCAGCCATGAGGCGACGACTAAAGTCATGCTTGCGTATACGACGCATGCGACGGCCAGGGAACTGACCTTGAATGGAAACTGACACTCTGTTCTCCTTGTGTGGTGAAAGTGCTTGATTTGCATAATATCACTCTTGTGTGGTGACGCTAGCGGCAAGCGATAAAAATGCAAAAAATGACCAAATGCTCACACTGCCGTATACTCTGGCCAATCCTGCTTTAGAGAGACAAATCATGATCGATACTCACGCCCATATCTATGCTAGCGAATTTGATAATGACCGCGATCAAGTGGTAGAAAGAGCCTTAGCTCAAGGAATAGACAAAATCCTGCTGCCTAATATCGATCTAGATTCTATTGAGCCTATGCTAAAAACCGAGGCGGCCTATCCTCAGGTGTGTCGCTCTATGATGGGGCTTCACCCATGTTATGTCGATGGCAATGTTGAACAGACACTGCAAGTCATTCGCCATTGGTTTGAGAAACACAACTTTATTGCTGTAGGGGAAATCGGCATCGATCTCTACTGGGATAAGACTTATAAAGCCGAACAAGAAATGGCATTTGTCACCCAGCTCAACTGGGCTAAAGAGATGCAATTACCTGTCGTCATTCATACCCGCGATTCCATTGAAGAAACGCTCCAACTGCTTAAGCAGGAACAGGATGGATCGTTGTCTGGTGTTTTCCACTGTTTTGGTGGCAGCATTGACGAAGCAAAAGCGATCAATGGATTAGGCTTTCACCTCGGCTTGGGTGGGGTATCGACGTTTAAAAATGGCGGGATGGATAAAGTCATTCCGTCGCTGGATATGGACTATGTGATCCTTGAAACGGACTGCCCTTACCTAGCTCCAGTGCCACACCGCGGCAAACGCAATGAACCTGCATACACATCCTTGGTTGCCCAGCGAGTCGCTGATTTACGTGACATCAGTGTCGACCAAGTCGATGCCATCACCACATCCAACGCTACTCAACTATTCCAGCTGTAGTACAAAAAAGGCTTGCCAAGTGGCAAGCCTTTTTCTTAGATCATAACCTGATATCAGGCTTCTTCTTGTTGCTCTTCATCGTCACTCTTACGCACATAGAAGCGGGCAAAGAACAGGCCAACCTCAAACAACAAGCACATCGGGATCGCGAGCAACGTCTGCGAAATCATATCCGGCGGCGTCAGCATCATGCCGACGATAAACGCACCAACGATAATGTATGGGCGCTTTTCGCTTAAGCTTTTCGGATCCGTCGCCCCCGTCCAGCACAACAATATAATCGCAACCGGCACTTCAAACGCAATACCAAAGGCTAAGAACAGCGCCAGCACAAAATCGAGGTAACTGGAAATATCCGTAGCGAACTCTACACCGCCCAGTGATATCGCCGTGAAAAAGCCAAACACCAGTGGGAATACCACGAAGTACGCGAAAGCGACGCCACAATAGAACAGCAGCGAGCTGGAAAACATCAGTGGCATGATCAGTCGTCGTTCATGCTTGTACAAACCGGGAGCAACAAACGCCCAGACCTGATAAAGAATGTACGGCACAGCCACAAAAATTGACGCGATTAAAGTCAGTTTAAGTGGTGTGAAGAAAGGCGATGCAACATCGGTCGCAATCATTGTCGCCCCTTCAGGTAAGCGTTCAACGAGAGGCGACGAGACAAACTCATAGATGTCATTCGCGAAATAGATCAGGCCAATAAACACCACTAGAACGGCAACAATCGCTCGTAACAGGCGATTACGCAGTTCTAGAAGATGGCTGATCAAAGGTTGTGTCTGCTCTACAGAAGACATGAAAACCTCTACTCTAAAAGATCGAAAAGGAGCTGCTCACAGCAGCTCCCCTAATACGAGACTATTCGGCTTTTTTATCTGCCTGAGGTGCTGGCTCAGTATCCAGTGACTCGACCGCGTCTATGGAGTGTTTCGCTTCTGTAATGGACGGTTTATCCATTTCAGTTTCAACGCTGGTAGGCGTTGGAGCGCTTTTACTCGCATATGGGCGTTGCACATCTTGCGCGGCTTGCTTGAGTTCTTCAACAGAAGACTTTAGCTCTGGTGATAGATCTTCCATCCCCATTTTCTCAGCTTTACGCAAGTTTTCTTGCAGTTCCTGAACCTTTAATTCATGCGAAAGCTCGTCCTTCACACTGTTTGCCATGTTTTTCGCTGCGCCGATAAATCGTGACACACTGCGAATCGCATGAGGCAACCGCTCTGGACCGAGAACCACCAGCCCGACGACAGATATTAATACCAGTTCCCAGAAACCGATATCAAACACGTGTTACGCCTGCTCTTTGTCTTTCTTGGTTTCAGCAGAAGCTTCAGCTTTCTGCTGCTCAATGTTTTTTGGCTCAAAATCCGCGTCTTTTTTCGCCGGATCGTCATCGTTCATGGCTTTCTTGAAGCCCTTCACTGCGCCACCTAGATCACCACCGATACCACGTAGTTTCTTAGTACCGAACAGAAGAATAACAATGACAGCAATAATCAGAAGTTGCCAAATACTAATACCACCCATTTTTTATACCTCGGGTCTTATTAAACAAATTATTTCAAGAGCTTAACGTCTATTGACGATAAGCTCGCCAACTGAGCAACCAAAATGTGACACCACCGATAGCGCTTACCATGGATAGCTGCTCATATGCACTGTTGACCAATATTGCCGAGCATACGACTAATGTGGCCCCAATACCAAATAAAAATTTCCCCGTTGCCTGCTGACGTTTCGTTGTACGGTAGCCTTGATAAAGCTGATCCATACGCTGATTCATCATCTTGCCCTGACGTAAACTGTCATACAGTAGCTCTGGCAATTCAGGCAACTTCTCTGCCCAAAACGGTGCGCGATCTTTAACTGCATTAATCACCGCCTGCGGCCCTACTTGATTCATCATCCATTTTTCAAGAAATGGCTTCGCAGTTTCCCACAAGTCAAGCTGTGGGTAGAGCTGACGTCCCAAGCCTTCTACATACAATAAGGTTTTCTGCAGCAGGACCAACTGTGGCTGCACTTCCATATTGAAACGACGCGCGGTGTTAAACAGATTCAGTAATACATGTCCGAACGAGATTTCACACAACGGCTTCGCAAAAATCGGTTCACACACAATGCGAATGGCGAACTCAAACTCATCAATGTTCGTTTCACGTGGAACCCAACCTGATTCTACGTGTAACTCAGCCACACGACGGTAATCACGATTAAAGAAGGCGAGGAAGTTTTCCGCCAGATAGCGTTTATCCTCACTATTCAGCGTTCCAACAATGCCACAGTCCAAACCAATCCATTGTGGATTGTCCGGGTGCTCGGGGTTAACAAAAACGTTGCCCGGATGCATATCGGCATGGAAAAAGCTGTCGCGGAACACCTGAGTGAAAAAGACACTCACACCACGCTCGGCCAAGAGCTTCATATTGGTGCCGTTGGCCTTCAAGCCTTCTATGTCAGAAACTTGGATGCCGTATATTCGCTCAGAAACCATGACAGTTTCATTACTAAAGTCCGTAATTACTTCAGGAACATACAATTCATCACTGCCTTCAAAGTTTCTTCTCAGCTGAATCGCATTGGCCGCTTCTCGTCGTAAGTCCAACTCATCAAGGAGCGTTTTTTCATACTCACGCACCACTTCAACTGGTTTCAAACGACGTGCTTCAGGAAGTGCTTTGGCGACTATACGCGCCATTCGGTACATCAGTTTTAGATCTGCATCAATGACCGGACGAATATCTGGCCGGATAACCTTCAATACCACTTCTTGGTTAGTCGACTTAAGCTTGGCGGTGTGGACTTGAGCGATCGATGCGGAAGCCAGTGGTTTGATATCAAAATCGGTCAACCAATTTTCCAACGGGCCACCTAACGCCAGCTCAATCTGCTCTTTAGCTAACTGACCGTCAAAGGGAGAGACTTGGTCTTGCAGCAACGCCAGCGGATCGGCAATGTGCGCAGGGAAGAGGTCACGTCTGGTCGACATCATCTGACCAAACTTGATCCATACTGGACCAAGCTCCTGCAGAGCAAGGCGTAACCTTTCACCTAACTCTTTGTCAGCATGTTGGTTTTTAATCCAAAACAGCGCTTTTCGAGCAAGCAGAGGGCCTTTGGTTAACTGGTGATTAGGCAGCAGTTCGTCGAGACCGTATTCGAGCTGAACTTTGATAATGCGGTAAAGTCGTTTCAGTTCAGCCGGAGTCATGCGCGCTCCAGTAGCTGATTTAACTTAGCTTCAACACGAGCAGCCTGACTTCTGACGTCGTCGACCTGATCGCAGAAATGCGCAATTTCCAACGGCGCTGGCGCCAGCTTCCACTCTTCAGTAATGACCTGAGCAAGGTGGTTCTGGTGCTTATCCGCTTTCGCTTTGACAAACTGCCCTAAGTTGGACACGCCTTGAACTAAATTGTGCGCGACTACATCACCTGTGACGCGCGAAAGCCATTCTTCAATATCTGGTTTACAGTCCGTCATGAGTTGAGAGAATTTTTGTGCCAGCTGAATATCCCCTTCCAGTATCACTTTGTCTTGCTTAATCAACTTGGTGATATTGGACTGGTCACGCAGCTCTGGCAATACCGATAGGTTCAATGATAGGTAGCAGTCTGGCTGGCCTTCGTAATTCACCAAAACATCAATTTGCTGGCTGAAGATAAAAGTCAGTGTCTTATTGAGCTCTTTGAGGTGAACTTGAATCACCTGTCCTTTAAGACGAGCAAGACGACGCCCCAACTCAGGGTCGTCGTTGATCAGTGTATTGAGTGTCGATTCAATCGCAGCAGTTACAAGAGGTTCAAATGGCATAACGATCCTTTAACCTCAGAATTTGTAGCCACGATGGAGCGCAACAATGCCACCCGTAAGATTGTAGTAGCTGGTATTGTCAAAGCCGGCTTCTTCCATCATACCTTTAAGGGTTTCTTGATCCGGATGCACACGAATAGACTCTGCCAGATAACGATAGCTCTCAGAATCATTCGCTACCAACTCACCCATTTTCGGCAATAAGTGGAATGAGTAAGCATCATAGAGTTTTGACAGAGGTTCAAACACAGGCTTAGAGAATTCGAGCACAAGAAGACGACCACCAGGCTTCAAAACGCGGAACATTGAGCGCAGGGCTTTGTCTTTATCTGTCACGTTACGCAGACAGAAGCTTATCGTAATGGCGTCAAAGTAATCATCTGGGAAAGGCAGCTCTTCGGCGTTAGCCTGAACATAATGCACGTTACCAACAATGCCATTATCACGCAGTTTGTCACGACCAACATTCAGCATTGAGTTGTTGATATCAGCCAGAACCACATGTCCCTTTTCACCCACGATACGAGAAAACTTCGCGGTTAGATCGCCAGTCCCTCCCCCCAAGTCCAGCACGCGTTGACCAGGGCGTACGCCGCTACAATCAATCGTAAAACGCTTCCAAAGGCGATGCACACCACCAGACATTAAGTCGTTCATGATGTCGTACTTAGCTGCAACAGAATGGAATACCTCTGCTACCTTGGTGACTTTTTCTTCTTTGGCGACTGTGGTGAAACCAAAATGCGTGGTTTCATTTGATTCTAAAGCTGTATTCGACTGCACGCTTGTATCTGTCATGATGATTCCTCTTCGAGCAACGCTATGAATAAATACGACTGAGCGCTGCGGGCGATTAGTTTACTTTATCCTCAGTCGGATGTCTTTCAGCGATAGAATCATTTTCACTCACCGAGTTGTTTTCTGTGAGCCCATCATATTGAGCCAGTTCTGTCAGGCTCGAAGATATTGGTTTTTTTACCTCAACACCAAGCTGCTTAAAGCTTTCAGCTTGGCGAATCACATTTCCTCGGCCAGTGGCGAGCTTGTTCATCGCACCTTGATAATTCTGGTTCGCTTTATCCAGCGCACCACCTAAGCTTTCCATATCATCAACAAACAAGCGCAACTTGTCGTAGAGCTTACTGGCTCGCTCAGCAATGACTTGTGCATTCTGATTCTGTCGTTCGTTGCGCCACAAGTTATCGATCGTACGCAATGCCACCAGCAAGGTTGTCGGGCTAACTAGAATGATATTTTGCTCCATCGCATCCTTAACAAGATCTGGGTCTGCCTGAATCGCTACCTGAAACGCTGGCTCAACGGGAATAAACATCAGCACATAGTCGAGGCTCTGAATCCCTTTAAGCTGATGATAGTCCTTTTGTGACAGCCCTTTAATATGATTCCTAACCGATAGTAAGTGTTCACTTAAAGATTGCTCTTTATCTAACTCTGATTCGGCGTTGAAATAGCGCTCATAAGCGACCAGGGTCATTTTTGAATCAACAACCACTTGTTTGTCTTGCGGGAGGTAGACAATCACATCCGGCTGATAGCGTTTACCCGCTTCGTTTTGCAGGCTCACCTGAGTCTGGTATTCGTGCCCTTCACGCAGTCCAGACTCTGCCAAAACGCGAGCAAGGACGACCTCTCCCCAGTTACCTTGCTGTTTATTGTCGCCTTTGAGGGCCTGAGTCAGGTTGACTGCTTCACGCGTCATCTGTTCATTGAGGCGTTGCAGGTTCTTCAGTTCATAAACTAAGGTGTGTCGCTCCTTGGCTTCAACCGTGAAGCTATCGTTTACCTGCTTCTTAAAACTATCGAGTTGTTCTTTTAAAGGAGAAAGTAAACCTTCAAGACTCTGTCGGTTTTGTTGGTCGACTTTGGCAGTCTTTGCTTCAAATAACTGATTGGCCAGATGTTCAAATTGCTGTTTAAGACGAGATTCGGCTTGTTCCAGTAGTTGCAATTTGTCGTGGTTGGCTTTGTTCTCTTCTTGATGGCGAGCTTCTTGCTCTCTAAGTTGAGCCTCTAGTTGAGCTTTCTGATCGCGGCTTTGAGTCAGTTCCTCAGCATATTGTTGTCGCTCTTGCTTAACTGCCTCGAAGTAACGCAACTTTTCCAATACTGCCATCAATTTACCGTGCGACTGTTTGAGCTCATAAGCAGCTTTATCACGCTCACTATCTAGCTCGTCCAGTTCCTGCTGTGCTTGTTCTAGCTCTTTTTGTAACTGGCTGATCTGTGTTGTTGCCAGTTGCTGGTTGGATTCAAGTTGTTGTTTCAAAAGCTGTTGATCAAAACGTGTTTTCTGCCTGATCCACCAGCCCACTCCGACTCCGCTGATCGCCGCACTGCTAATAGCGCTGATAAGTAGGGCTTGGTTATCCAGAATCCATTGCATAATAAAGGGTTAACTCTTATTTCATGTACTGTTTCAATGGTATTTTACCACTGGATAAATGTCCAGTTTGTCGGCTAGATATCGAACAGCTAGACTAGGTGCTCTTAATTCTACCTACCATCAGTCACCAACAAGTCTAACGTTGGTTTTTATGAAGGAACATCATGAACGAGCGCCATGCTTTAGGTTTTGGTCTGTCTGCCGTCTTGCTTTGGTCTACTGTCGCTACGGCTTTTAAATTGACTCTCGCCGAACTTACTCCGATTCAAATGGTTACCGCGGCTAGCGGGGTTTCTGCTCTCGCTCTAACCGCCGTGTGTGCGCTGCAAGGTAAACTGTCTTTATTATCCCGTACTTTCTTCGCCAACCCTTGGTATTACTTGCTACTTGGTTTGATCAATCCATTGGCGTACTACGTCATCTTATTTAAAGCCTATGATTTACTTCCCGCCTCACAAGCACAAGCGATCAACTATAGTTGGGCTATCACTTTGACTCTGATGGCCGCCGTCTTCCTTGGCCAAACAATCCGCAAGCAGGACTGGATAGCCTGCACGCTGAGTTACTTTGGCGTGATTGTCATTGCCACTAAAGGCGATGTGCTGGGCCTGAGTTTCGAGAGCCCGCTAGGGGTGGGACTGGCTTTGCTATCAACTCTGCTTTGGGCCAGCTACTGGATACTCAATACCAAAAACAAAGCCGACCCTATTGTCGGCGTATTACTCGGTTTTTTGGTTGCAATACCCTTCGCAATTGGCCTGAGCCTATACGAAGGCACCAGTTGGAACAGTATTTCTCTGCAAGGTTGGCTCGCGGTCAGCTATGTTGGCCTATTTGAGATGGGCGTAACCTTCGTACTGTGGCTCAGCGCACTCAAACTGACGCAAAACACCGCACGTATCAGCAATCTGATATTCGCTTCACCGTTTATTTCTCTGGCGTTGCTGGCAACTGTCATTGGTGAAGAAATTCATCCTACAACCTTGGTGGGCTTAATGTTGATCATTGCAGGGCTTGTGATCCAGCAGATCAAATTCGGCAAGAAAGATCTCACACGGCCTGTGAGTTAACATTTTTAAAACAACTGGTAGGCCATCTCACTTCCCTGACCTCGCACTTCATCAATTTTCTCTGTGAAGTCTGGGGAAATTTGTAACGCGATCGCCGCTTTGTGTTGGCTGAGATAACTCTGCTTTTCATCACTACTTAGCATTGAATCCCACTGATGATCAATATCACGTGCTAAGAACATCAGACAAGCTAGTCGCTTCGACTCCATTGCTTTGTTCGGGTGATTCACATTCGCAATCGCGTCAATGAGTTCAGAAGGAAATTTCCAGCTTTCAGCTAACGCAGCACCCAGTTGCTGCGCATCAGTACCTAACACATCTCTTTGTACTTCCACGGGCTTTTCACCATCTTCCACGCGACGGCTGATCTTCACTGCTTGTTCAGGCTCCAAAGAGTGAATCATCAGTTCACCAATATTATGAAGAACGCCAGCAATAAATGCCTCATTGGGATCGACTTTGGCTTGTTTGGCAATGGTACTGGCAATAGTTGCGACTTCAAAAGTGCTTGCCCAATAGTCTTTGATGTTAAGGGTTTCCAGCTTGGGGAAAGTGGAGGCTAGAATCGAAGAAGAAATTAAATTTCGAATCGCACCAACGCCAATACGCACGATCGCATCATTGATGTTTGATACCCCTTTTACGCCACCAAACTGTGCTGAATTTGCCATCCTTAGCACACGCGCTAACAATACCTGATCCATGGCCATTTTCTTTGCCAGTTCCCCAAAATCGATTTGCTCCCTGTTCACCATCTCCAGCAATTCCTGAAGCACACTTTCGATTCTAGGTAGTTCATTGATTCTTGAGATCAGCGCTTGATAGCTCATATACCACTCCTTAAGCACGTTCTGTTCTCATTTACTATAGGACATAAATTGAGTAAAAGATTAATAACGGAGGTGCAGTCGCACTATTGCTAGTGTGTATATCGCAACCAATTTCAATGGCTTTCGCTGCAACGGCAAAGATTGCGCCACCGATAGACACCCGATATGGTGGCTATTGTGCCTTTGGCGTTGCTATGGGTAAAAAGTTCGAGACCGAACCAAAAGCTTGGAAGATAGAAAACGGCAAGTTGTATCTCAATCTAGATAAAACAGTGCAAAGTCCTTGGTGGGAAAACACTCAAAAGTTCATTCGGTACGCCTCTTTTTCCGCGTTCCATCCTATATTCATTCTCAGCTCTAATAAGTCTCCTAAATCACATCAATACAAGATGTCAATTCAATGAGACAAAGTCGATAATTGATTAAAAAATATTCATGCGGTTGAACCAGCATAATAGTATATTGATACTCTCAATAACATTTGAGATGACAACAATAACTATAAAACGCTGGCTGTATGATTATATTTCACTCCGTTCAGAACAAACTTTCTAACACACAACGCGTCATTAAGATTGGTTATCGTGAAGCACAGGTGCTTGACCTGCTACTCCAACATTCCCCAGAGGTCGTCAAGAAACACGACATTATCCAGCATGCATGGGGCAGTGAGTACATTGGTGATACATCGCTCGCTAAAAGCATCAGTACACTGAGGCAAGCCTTAGTTAAGCTTGGTGCTAAAGAATCTCCGATTGTCACTGTGCCTAAAGTCGGCTATCGACTCGTCAGCCACTGTATTGACTATGCCCCCACAGAACCGATCCCAGACCTATCCACTGCCAAATCGACTCCCGAACTATCCAGTTCGGCTTCCATATCAAATCGTCGCCTCACATCTAATTTATCTTTTAGTGAGTGCAAATCACCCGTGTGTTACGTTGCAGCAATAGCGCTGCTATTTGCCTCCAGTATTTTGGCACTCAGTAAGGTGCATGGCTGGCGCTGGGAGGATATTCCTACTGATAAGTACCTGAATCAGCATAGCGTCGGCCAACTTCAAGTCTTTACCGAATCCCACACTCAACTCAGCCTACCACTGCGACAACTGCTATCACAGAACCAATGTGATTGCGTGGTTTACATAGAAGAAAACGCCCAATTTTCAGAACTGTCATGGTTAGATAGACAGCGTCAACAGGCGATTAATGTCTTCTACACACCTGACCAACTAAAACAGGTATCCGTTCAGATTGAACGCTTTTTACAGGAGGGAAAACAATGATCCCATACTTCACATTGATCATCGCCACGGTCATCTTTTCTATTGTCCTCAGCCTACCTTGGTCCAATCGTATTGAGGATCACCGTTACCAGCACAGCGAGATTCATATTCAATCAGACAACCATATTTTTCGTTCAGATGGGATAACACGAGTTGACAACAACAAGATCGTTCATCTTGCCTCACTTCAAGATGACAAGATGGAACAGCCGATAGTAATTCGTTTTGAAGGACAAGCAGAGTCGTTCAGCCAGTTTGGGTTTTCACTCTCTGGTATCATTAATCTACTCTCGGTCCATAAGTTAAGACCTGTTATGAATGATGCCACCATCTCGCCATATCTGCTGCTCAATGACGACCCTTACACTCTTGATATCGACATCCTTTATTCGGCTAACTGCTTCATAATAGTACGTGATAGAAAAACGGGTCGGACTCAACTGCTCGCTAAACGCTAAACTTACGTGCTCAGTCTTTACTTGGGCTAGTCTCTCTGTCTTTCCCCTATTTAAACACCCAACAATTTTCTAAATCTCATCGAAGCAAGATCACAATCAGCACATAACCCATACTTAACTTGCATGTAATATACAAAACAAATAATACAAGTCATTGAATTTTAATGGTAATAAAATTCAACTCTTTTCAGTACTGTAAATAATATGACTATGGAAAGGTAAACCTGTTGCTTTTAACAAGCAGCCAACAATGACAACACAACATCATAAAACTAAGAAAAGTTACGAAAGGAAACGTCTATGTCTACGGTGAAAAAACATGTGTTATCAGCTGCGGTTCTTTCCGTCCTGTCTGCTGGGGTACAAGCTAAGATTTATCCTGACCAGTTAGTACTTGACCAACTGGGTGAAGATGTCTGCCGTTCTGGCTACCGCCCGATTGACCGCTTCGAAGCATCCGAACAAAAGGACTACATTGTTTCTCGAATGGGTCAGTGGCAAATCGCTGGTTTAAAAGACAATTGGGTGATCATGGGACCTGGCTATCATGGTCAAATTAAGCAGGATAATCCCAATGGCAGTACTTGGTGCTACCCTGACGATGCTTTGTCTGAAATTCCAAGCTACGCCTCAAAGTCCATTCCAGAAGGTGACGAATTGGACATTCAGTATGAGCTGGTGACCAACCACTCTAATTTTGTTCGCCCTTTGAGCTATCTCGCTCATTACCTTGGTTATGCTTGGGTTGGGGGCAATCATGGCCAATATGTCGGCGAAGATATGGATGTCAGACGTGAAGGCAACGGATGGGTGATTCAAGGTAACAATGGCGGCTCATGTAACGGCTATCGCTGCGATGAAAAAACCAAAATCACTGTCGATAACTTTGCCTATACCCTCAATGACAGCGATTTCTGGCATGGAACTGTAACCGAGTCTGATCGCCAGCTAGTGAAAACCGTGACGGCGATGGCTCGCAACCACAGTAACATCCCGCAACAGGTGGTCGTGGATCTGAAAGTCGATGAGTCAACCAATTGGTCAAAAACCAATAGTTATGGCTTTGCTCAGAAAGTATCGACAGAAAACACGTTTAAATGGCCTTTGGTCGGCGATACCAAGCTAACCATTACCCTAGAAGCCAACCAAAGCTTCGCTAATACCAATGGTGGTTCCAGCAGCGAACAGGTAACGCTTCAGGCAAGGCCTACGGTTCCCGCGAACTCGGAAATTCCAATTCGTGTCGAGCTCTACCGCTCTAGCATCTCTTATCCATATCGCTTTGGCGCAGATATCAGCTACGACGTCGAATTTAATGGCTTCTTGCGCTGGGGTGGCAACGCTTGGCATTCTCACCCAGACAACCGTCCATACAAAGCTCACACCTTTACAATGGGACGCGGTAGCGAGAACTCGGCAGATATTCGTTATCAATGGGATCACCGTTATATCCCAGGTGAAGTCAAATGGTGGGATTGGAGCTGGGCCATCAATGAAAATGGCTTAGGTAATATGCAGTACGCGACTGGAGCAAGCCTACGCCCGTTTTACTCTCATGTTTCCGGCGATTTCTACGCGGAATCTCAATTTGCTGGCACGATCGAAATAGGTCAAGCCACACCGATTGGCAACGCAGCACAAAGCAGCCGCGTCAAACGCTCTGCGGAAGCTCTGGTTAGTGAACATATCGGTGATATAGAAGTCACAACCAACTTTGACGCACAAGAACTTGAGGCACTTGGCTTTGGTGATGCTCAACTGACCATCACTCCTGCTAAATAACTTGCCTGTAGCCCGAAACACAAACGGAAGAGTTCCCCGCTCTTCCGTTTTTTTAGTAGGGATTTATACCCACTGGCCAGCTACAAAACCGGAACTCCAACACCACTGGAAGTTATAACCTCCGAGCCAGCCCGTCACATCCATGACTTCACCGATGAAATACAGGCCTTTGATCTCCTTACACTCCATCGTTTTTGAAGACAGGTGATCGGTATCAACACCACCTAGCGTTACTTCCGCAGTGCGGTACCCCTCGGTGCCGTTGGGCGCGATGGTCCAGTTTTCTAATTGCTGAACAATCTGCTTCAACTGATTGATACCGAATTGCTTAAGTGGCAAATCGATCAGCACTTTACGCTCAATCAACACTTCAACCAAACGCTTTGGCAAGACTTTGGCCAAGGTGTTTTTCAGGCTTTGATTTGGGTGCTTTTCCAGAGAACGATTCAGCAAGGTATCTAGATCCACTTCCGGCACTAGATTCACGGTTACCGCTTCGCCAGGCTTCCAGTAGGACGAAACCTGTAAGACAGACGGACCAGATAACCCTCGGTGAGTAAACAATAAAGCTTCTTTGAAAGTGGTATTGTTTTGCGTGGTGATTTCGACAGGAATTGCAATACCAGACAGCTCGGCAAAGTCCTCTTTATCCTCTTTGTGTAAGGTAAATGGTACCAAGCCCGCCGTTGTCGGCAGCACAGGCAGACCAAACTGCTCTGCCACTTTGTAGCCAAAGGGCGTGGCACCCAGTTTTGGCATCGACAATCCGCCAGTCGCCACGACCAAGGACTGACATTCAATCACATCGGTATTGGCGTGCAGCTCAAAGCCCGTGTCCGTTTTTTCAATATGGTGAATATCTTGACGATAACGTTGTTCGACGGTTGGTAAATCACACTCGGCCAACAGCATTTTGACTATGTCTTTAGAGTCGCAATCACCGACACAGAACAGTTGACCATGATCGCGTTCTTCAAACTGAATTTCATGTTTGTAGATCATCGAAATAAAGTCCCAGTTGGTGTACTGGGCAAGCGCCGATTTGACGAAATGCGGATTACTGCACAGGTAGTTTTTGGCCGATACATCGTAGTTAGTGAAATTACAACGCCCACCACCCGAGATAATAATCTTGCGGCCCGGTTTCTTAGCGTGATCCAGCACGAGGACTTTCCGCCCACGCTTGCCCGCTTCTGCAGCACACATTAATCCTGCCGCACCTGCACCGATGACGACGACATCAAACTTTTCCGCCATGACCTTTTCTCAACCAAAATCCAATAAAAAAGGATGTGCATTTAGCACATCCTTAGCCAGTTTCGACGCTATTCTAGCGATAAATGGAACGCTTGCCAATTCACCAATTATAAGATGAACGCTGCAAATAAAGTGACGCCGAGTAGTGAAGTAGAAAGAATAAAGAGTTCTCTGACTCGTTCGCACTTGCCGGTAAACACTTCGTCATGATGATGGTGATATTCTCTACTCTTCAGGTAATGAAACAAGCGCACTTGTTTAGAAACATTGCCATGAGTGGTGAAGAAACCATTCCCATCAACTTGCTGATAGAGCAGCGGGTGGGCTTCACGCATGATATAAATAAGAGAACGCAGTGCAGTCAGGTATCTGAGCATATTTACCAGCGTTATCAACATAAGCGTGAATAAAATAGTATCAGCATTGATCATCTTTTCCTCCCTACTCTTCTACCCTCAGCCCAGAAGAAAAAGACGATCGATTTAGCGCGTCTTTCGCTGAAGTTTATTCAGCAGAGGCATCCATGATAGAAGATGAACCTTCTTTCGCTAGAGCGGCTAGGTCTTTGTCGATAAAGAACAGCGCTTTGCCGTCTTCACCAACCAACTCTAGCTTATCTAAAATCCCTTTGAACAACTTCTCTTCCTCGTGCTGCTCAGCGACGTACCACTGCAAGAAGTTGAAAGTAGAGTAATCTTGGGACGTAAAAGCTAGGTGAGCAAGCGTATTGATTTTCTGAGTTATCATCTGCTCATGCTCATAGGTTTCACGGAAAACATCGCCTAAGCTGCCGAATTCATGTTTTGGTGCATCGATCGCACCTAGAATTGGCATCGCGCCAGTCTCGCTCACATAAGTGAATAGTCGCTGCATGTGCTCCATTTCTTCTACGGCGTGTGTACGTAAAAACTCAGCAGCACCCTCGAAACCGTTGTCTTCACACCAAGCACTCATCTGTAAGTATAGATTGGATGAGAAAAATTCGAGATTAATTTGCTCATTCAATTGATCAACCATTGCCTGTGAAAGCATTTATCACTCCTAATTAACTCGATAAACTTTTATGAACTATATCATTAGCTCACAATAACACTTTGACGAATGAATGTGGATCTGAGATCACTGCGACAAAAATATTCTGACCTTAATGCTAACCTTTGATTAGATACTTAAATGGAGATAGCACTATGAGTTATCAGCATATTTTAGTTGCCATCGACCTGTCCGAAGACAGCAAAACCTTAGTCGATAAAGCGGTAGCCCTTGCCAAACCTCTCGGCGCCGATGTCTCTTTCATTCATATCGATGTCAACTACGCAGAACTATACACTGGCTTGATTGATATCAACTTGGCTGAAACCCAGCATCAAGCAATTGAAGCATCTCAACAACAGTTGAAAAACTTTGCCGAGCACGCCAACTATCCGATCAAACATACGCTGGTGGGTAGCGGTGATTTGAGTAATGAATTGTGCGATACCATCCGAGAGTTCAATATCGACATGGTGGTATGTGGTCATCATCAGGATTTCTGGAGCAAACTGCTCTCGTCAACCCGACAATTGATCAATTGCTCTCCGGTTGACATGTTGGTCGTGCCACTTAAAGACTGATCGCAGCATCGTTTTCGTATAGACTGCAGAGCAGTTATTGATAATGAGTATTAATTATGGGTTATCTATCTGCAGTCACCCTTTTGTGGGCTTTCTCGTTTAGCCTAATCGGCGTTTATCTCGCTGGTCAGGTCGATTCATGGTTTTCTGTACTGATGCGCGTTGCGCTGGCGAGTTTGGTATTTCTTCCATTCCTCAAGTTTAGGGGGGTAGATAAATCTTTGATCATTAAGCTGATGACCGTGGGTGGTTTCCAGCTTGGCTTAATGTATTGCTTCTACTACCAGTCTTTTCTTTTGCTCTCCGTGCCAGAAGTTCTACTTTTCACCATTTTCACACCGATCTACGTGACCCTAATTTACGATTTACTTAAACGTCGCTTTTCTCCTTGGTATTTGGTCACTGCCGTCATTGCTGTCGCTGGCGCAGCGTTTATTAAATTCGCAGGTATTAATGAAAACTTCATTCTTGGTTTCCTTGTCGTTCAAGGTGCTAATGTCTGCTTTGCCATTGGTCAGGTAGGCTACAAATATTTGATGGAGAAACAGCCGGTTGAATTGCCGCAGCATACAATTTTTGGTTATTTCTACCTAGGCGCTCTGTGTGTTGCCTTGGTGGCTTTCGCGTTAATGGGCAACATCGAAAAGATGCCGACTACCAACACGCAATGGGGCATCCTGATCTACCTTGGACTGATTGCTTCAGGTTTTGGCTACTTTGCCTGGAACAAAGGAGCGACTATGGTTAACGCTGGTGCTCTCGCGGTCATGAATAACGCACTGGTTCCTGCAGGACTGATCGTCAATATAGTGATTTGGAACCGAGATGTTGATCTCGTCCGCCTATCAATTGGTGGTACGATCATCATGCTGTCGTTGTGGATTAACGAAACATGGGTCAAACGCAAAGTTGCCCAAAGTTATCACTCGGTAAGCGAATAAAAAAACGCTCTCCAACTGGAGAGCGTTTTTTTATCAATGCATATTGGACGTCGATGCGGGTTCAAACTGCTCAGGCGACAAACTCAGAGCAGGTTTCCGACTGAGTTGAGCCTTGATTCGAAACTCGTGCTTTTGCAATTTATGTTGCTTCTTAACTAGCTTTAAGAGCTTCTTCTGCTGTTTATACTGTTTCTTCAGCGCTTTCTTGGCCTTCTTAATCGCTTTCTTGTCGGACAAATCCAGCGTCAGCTCGTCGGCAGTGGTTTTGGCTGCTGTAGATACCTTAGGCTGAGCCTTCTCTTTGACCCGTTCAAGGACTCGGCGAACTGCTTGGGACTTCTGTTCAGAAAGTTGACTTATTTGATTATCTTGCGATGGCAAGGCTTCCGCTAACAAACCACAGGCGCGTTGCTGCTCTATAGGTTTGTTCTGGCACTGCTGAGGAGGAATGGCTGCAGGTTTGCACAAGGAAGCTTTATCTGCTGAAGAACGAGCACAAGAACGACAGACAAACTTAGGTGCAACCACCAAACGATGGATTTCATTCAATCCATCAGCTATTTGCTTACGATTCATCTTACAAAGTCGTTTAGCCATGCTACTACTCCAGCTAAGAATACGAATAATTCTTAGTATGATATACCTGCATGGTGACGAATAAGCAAGCACTAAATAACACTGTCAAATACGATTGAGTGCTAAGTCATTGATGCATTCACATAAACGTCAAAACGATTTTTTTTCGTCTCAATTGCCATCGCGGGCTTTTGCCCATTCAGCCACTCTGCGTAGTCAGGTCTCTTAACCACCACCCTTTTACTCGCAAGGGCTAACGCAGGTTCTAACAGCTTATCAGCATCCAGATCGGCACCTACTAAAGACTGAAACACTCGCATTTCTTTTTTAACTAGCGCACTTTTCTTTTTACCTTCTGGATGTGGGTACATCGGGTCTAAATACACCACATCAGGTTTAGCAAACTCAGCGTCGTTAGCCAGAGATTCTAGGGCGTTATGGCTAGAGGCATGAAGTAAGGACATTCGCTCACTGACCCAGTCTCCAATTTCTGGGTCCTGTTTCGCACGTTCAAGGCCATCATCAAGTAATGCAGCCACAACAGGATGGCGTTCTACCATTTGCACTTTACACCCTAGTGAAGCGAGTACAAACGCATCACGCCCCAGCCCAGCTGTGCCATCAAGTACTGTAGGAATCACACCTTTATTCAAACCAGCGGCTTTTGCAATCGCCTGCCCTTTTCCACCACCAAACTTGCGCCTATGAGCCACTGCCCCACCCGCTAAATCGACGCAGATAGCGCCCAACTTAGGCTCATCAACTTTACGCAGCTCTAAACGTTCCGCAGTCAGAACCAACGCAAAAGCGCTTTGTTCATCATGTGATAGCCCCCAGCGTTGAGCCAACTGATTCAGTTGCTCATTTCGGTTCGGGTCTTCACTAATGAGTTGTAACTGCACGATGGGCTCCATTGGGGGTCATGTTGTCGGGCCGCCAGTGTAATGGATTTTGCTATTCGACACTACGCTTGTTGTTCAATAGCTCTGCTACTAGCGCTTCTAGTGGCTTAGGCTTACCAATAACATAACCTTGTGCGTAATCCACACCCAATTCCACCAGCAGATCAATGATACGATTGTTCTCAACGAATTCAGCAACGGTTTTTTTACCCATCTGTTTAGCTAAATCATTGATTGAACGGACCATTAGGTGATCAACTTCATTGACATCAATGTCGCGTACAAACAAGCCATCAATTTTCACGATATCTACTGGCAGTTTTTTAAGATAACCAAACGAAGAGAGGCCAGAACCAAAGTCATCGAGTGCAATTTTGCAACCCAATTGCTTGAACTGAGAAAACAGATCGATAGCCTGGTTCATGTTGCTCATTGCCGCTGTTTCTGTGATTTCAAGACAGATTTTCTCGCACGGAACAGAACTGTACTGAAGCTTATCCAGCAAGAAGGCAATAAACTCCTTATTTCCCATCGAGTGGCCAGATAAGTTAATAGAACACATGCCAAGATTCGCTAACGCCACGGGATTGGCAGCTAGCCAGTCTAACGTTTGAGTGACCACTTGTTTATCTAACAATTGAGCAATATTGTAACGCTCTGACGCTGGCATAAAGATACCCGGCGAAATGTATTCCCCTTCGGCATTGCGAATACGGATCAGGATCTCAAAGTGCATCAGTGTATCGTCTTGGTTCAAAGCGATGATCTGCTGAGCAAACAATTCAATCCGATCATTCGCCAGCGCTTTATGTACTATGCTGACACATTCCATTTCCTGTTCACGTCGACGTAAATCTGCATCATCCTGACAGTAGAGGTTATAACGGTTGCGCCCTTCCTCTTTGGCGGCATGACAAGCCGTATCAGCCTGAGCATGAACCATTTGCGGAGAATCCGCAGTATGGTCGATCAAACGTATGCCTATCGAGCAAGTCATGTTGAGACGAATGTCGTCCCAGACAAAAGGCTGCTCACCAAGCGTCATCACAATGGTATTGGCAACATTTTTGGCATCACGCTCGGTACAGTCTTTGAGTAACACAGCGAACTCGTCTCCGCCCATACGCGCCAAAATGGCGTTATAAGGTAGCACTTCTTCCAACATACTGGCACAGAACTGAATGGCGGTATCACCTGCTTCGTGGCCTGCTGTGTCATTGAGAACTTTGAGTTGGTCGAGATCCAAATACAACATCGCATGAGTACGTGTGTAGCTTTCTACCTCCAGCAGCGATTTCGCTAGCTCCATTTCGAAATGGTTGCGATTAAACGTACCAGTCAGCAAGTCATGGCGCGCCTGATACTCTAGCTGCTCCGCTAGCTTCTTGGTTTCTGTAATATCCTCACCCACAATCAGTAAATGTCCTGATTCGATAAGTGGACGAATATTCTCTCGAATCCATACTGGTTTGTCATCGGCATGACGGTACTCAATTTCACGCCGCCACACTCCACGCATTGCCTGCTTGGGCTGTAACAATACCTGACGAGGAATAATCGCATCGGAATGCAGATAAAACTCACTCAATCGATGGCCAAGCACTTTATCGGATGAAAAGCCCAAAAGCTGCTCCGCAAACTGATTTACCTGTTGGATGCGATTGTGCTCATCGAGAGTAATCATCATCACAGGTTGCTGATCGTAGTAATGGCTAAGGTTAACTTCTCGCTGGTAGAGTCGAGCCTCAGTTATCTTCCTAGAAGTTATCTCACGCGCTTCTAAAAGATATTCAGCGCCTTGACCTGTCTCTGGTAAAGGTTTTAAAGATACTTCAAGCACCATAGCTCCCTGCTCTGGATGCCAAATTTCCGCTTCAAATTGAGTATTTTGGTTTTTCTGGTGGCCGTTAAAATAACGCTTCAGTTTGTCAACCGCTTGGTCTTCCCAGTGCTGATGCTGCCAAATAGGTCTGTCTATACTGAAGTCCTGATGATAAAGAAGATCCTGCAACTTACTGTTGCTTGAAATAGTTCGACCTTGGCCATCAAGTAAACCGATGAAGTGATAGCTCTGGTCAAACACCATCTCAATTAGCGTCTGGCTCTCTTTGGCCAGAGCCTCACTTTTTTTCAATCGGCTCAAGTAATAAATCAAGACCAGAATAACGAGAGAAAGAAAGACGACTAGACTGCCAATCACTTTAAGTTCTTTCTGATACCGAATAGCAAAAGACTGAGGTTTGTTGAACAAGGTTGTAGCAACCTCACCATCGATACCCAATCCCCATTTAACAACAGCTTGATAATCGAGTTTTATTTCAGGAGTACCCACTTCTACTTTGGGTAATTCTCCACTATTCGCCTTGAGTACTTTGATAAGTTGCTTAGCTGTTTGTTGCCCCTGTGTCCGGCCATTTAAAATAACGCCACCTACAGCCCCATTGCCAAGCCCGAGGTCATGCACCATATAGATAGGAGACTTGGATACCTGATTGAACCTCTTCCAATTTTTATCTGTCGCAATCCGACCTTGCTTATCTCGGTAATACACCCAAAACAACACACTACTGGTAGCATCTAGGTTGGAAGAAAAATCAATTAGTTGCTCATAGCTTTCAGGCACTAACTGCTCAACCATATGCTGATATTGATTATTGAGAGCGAGAAAGCGTTCAACTTGTAACCTCACTGCTTCTCCTGTCACCGAGTAGTCACTAACGACATAAATCTTCTCTACTTTCGGTTGAATACGCTCAATCAAGTTAACGTTGCTGTAAATATCAATATCTTCAATCACGCCCGTAGCTCTGAGCTGCGAGTGCATTTGTGGGCTGTAGTTGTTGATGCCTCCAAATATCACTGGAGTATTACCCACTTCAGGGGCGAGCCGTTGGATGAGATTGAGGGCATTATTGTCGCTGACAACGATAGCAGCAAAGGTTTCTTGAGAAAATTTGGTTTGATAGAGCTTATAAAGCTGCTCCAAGTATGCAGGGTTTTGTAGTCGTTTCGAATCTAGATACACCACTCGCGTGGTGATATCTTCCCCTGATAACACGTCTTCAAGACCATGCTGAAAAGCGTCAGTCCAAAAGAAACCTTGATGATAAGAATGAACAATTAGTACATCTTTGTCTGTCGCATGTGCATGTGAAAGGACTGTCGAAAATACGGCTAGAAGAATCAGGCAAAAGCGCACTAAAATAGCTCTCAGGTGAGGTTAACAATTACTTTAATATTATCACTCTTGTTGATATTTTGAACACATACATAGCGTTAAGTAGGGATAAAGATGCAAACTCAGCATAACAAGCTCGACGAGCTTGACCGAGCGATCTTAAAAACACTAATGGAAAATGCCAAAACCGCCTATGCGGAAATGGCAAAAAAGTTCGAAGTCAGCCCAGCGACTATTCATGTGCGTATCGAAAAAATGAAGGCGGCAAACATCATACAAGGCACAGAAGTCATCGTTGATACCAAAAAGCTGGGCTACGATGTATGTTGCTTTATCGGCATTAACCTCAATGCTGCACGTGACTACCATTCGGCGCTTGAAAAGCTCAATGCTTTGGAAGAAGTGGTTGAGGCTTATTACACTACTGGGGCTTATAACATCTTCGTAAAATTGATGTGTCGTTCGATTGAAGAGCTACAGTATGTTCTGATTGATAAACTGCAAGCTATTGACGAGGTGCAATCAACTGAAACCTTAATTTCTCTGCAGAATCCTATCAACCGTAACGTCAATCCATAAACAAAAGGCCCGCATGATGCGAGCCTTTTGCTATTTGGATTCGAAATATTTTTTCAGTTCTTCTGCCGAAATACCTTGCTCTGCGATATTTTTTGCAATTGAAGCTGTCTCTTCCTCTTTTCGGTCATCAACCACTTGCTGAAACTGATATACAATATCACGCAACATATGAAGTGGAACTTGCTTCGCCGCACTGCGAATGCGCTCGCCACTTTGATTGCCTAGCTCGTTTAACAGTTTCCCAAACATCACTTTTTCAGGAGCATCTTCCAGTTGTTCAAGTACACGAGCCATTTCATAAGTTGTCATCGACATCGAGGTTTAGTATCCAAAATAGTTATTAGAAGTGAAGCTCAAATATACAATGTTTTTTTAGTTGTTCAAAGCAATTAGGCCAAACTTACGCCATTGCTGTATGCCATTTTTTACCCGCTTTACTCATCAGTACAAAAATACCTGGAACAATAATCAACATCTGCACAGCAATCATGACTTGAGGCTCCATTCCCAGTCGCTGAACTGTCCCAACCACTAATCCAGAACCACTCATCTGGAACAAGCCCAATAAAGCGGCAGCAGTTCCAGCCTTGTCGCCAAATGGCGCCAAGGCTTTACCTGCTGCAGCACCCAAAACCAAAGCAAATCCAATCGAAGACAAGAAGATTGGTAACATAAACGCTAAGGCTGTCTGTATCTCAGCTAGGGCCAGCATTGCGATGCCACCGAAACCAAGCGTCATGATGCCCACGACCAATGTTTTATGTGTTCCATACTTTTCCATAAACTTAGGTGCCGTCATGCAAGTGACGATATTGATCACTGCATTGATACCAAACCACATGGTAAATTCATTCATGGTGAGCCCCTGTTTTTCCATAAGAACAACAGGTGCAGAGGTAACATAAGCTAGAATGACAGACATCGCCAACATACAGAGTGATGCGTGGAATAAGAATGAAGGTGTTTTAACGACCGCTAGATAGCGGCTGAGACGAAATACGGGCTCTTTGCTGGGTGCCGGATTGGTCTCTTTCATACCCATACACATCACAATAAACGCGAGTATGGCAAACCCAGCCATGAATGAGAAGTTAGAGCGCCAACCAAACTGTTGAGTAAGCCAACTGCCAAGAATTGGAGCTAATGCCGGAATAAAACAAATAGCGCCATTCAAGTAACTGATCATCTTGCCACTTTTTTGTGGTCCAAAAATATCGCGAACTGTTGCAAAAGCTGCCACTGATGTCGCACACGCACCTAAGCCTTGCAGCAGCCTAGCAGCTAGCATCCATTCAATATTTTGAGCCCCCCACGCCAATAAGGCACTCAATGCATAGATACTAATACCACCCAATGCAACAGTTCGACGTCCTATCTTGTCAGCTAGTGGGCCAGCAAATAATTGACCAACACCCATAGCGAACAAAAACCATGTAATCGTATCTTGCGCAAGTGCGTGTTCCACGTGAAACGCCTGAGAAATCTGAGGTAAAGCAGGCAGATAGATATCAATTGCCAAGGGGCTGAATAGCACCAACAAGGTGAGCAACACCATTTGCATTTTACCGTGATTTTGTTGAGAAGCAGTTTGCACGAAGAAGACTCCCGCATAGAATTGATGAAATTGTTTGCAGTGTAAGCTAGTCTAGATATGACTTCCAATGACGCTTTATCATTAAAGATATTCCCTTAAGGAATTTCATGTGCATATAGAAAAACTCGCCCGTCTCGACCTCAACCTTTTAGTCTGCCTCAAAGTACTTGCTGAAGAACTTAATGTCACTCGAGCCGCCCACCGTTTGTGCTTAAGCCAATCGGCGGTCAGTAAAAGCCTCGCCAAGTTACGCATACAGTTTGAAGATCCTCTTTTTGTTCGCCACGCTCATGGATTAAAGCCGACACCAAAAACACTGTTCCTCAAGCCCAAACTGGATAGCCTGATTAACCATTTGGAACAAATCACTCAACCAGAACAATTCGCACCAGACTCGAGTGATCACAAGTTCCAAATTGCCGCTGTAGAAAGTGTGTATCCGTTGATCCTACCCCATTTCTTACCTGAGATTTTTAAGCGGGCACCAGGCGTCACCATCAGCACACATTCTTGGGCAGACCAAACCTTTAAGCAGATTCAACGTGGCGAAATTGATCTCGGTATCACAGGAAAAGACATCGATATCAATGATGCTAAGCTGACCATGTTGCCGCCCAACGATATTTGTGAGCAAGAAATCTATCGAGACAATCAGATGTGTCTGTTGCGCCATAACCACCCGATTCTCTCAGGTAGCTGGAATCTCGATACTTATCTTGAACAAAGGCACGTTCAAGTTCGCTGTGATGGTAATGACCGCTGGTTATTGGATTACAGACTCGCAGACATAGGTAAAGAGCGCGATATCGCCATCACGGTACCAGACTTTAATAGCGCAGCTAGCCTCTGTTCCTATACCGATTTCATCTTCACAGCACCTAGTCATTTCGTGAAGTTATCGTCTAAACAACTAGGCCTCACCGTATTGCCTCTACCACTAGAATTCCCTCCGATGGCCTACACTTTGTTCTGGCATCGAGATAGAGAAAATGATCCTGCGTTGTCTTGGTTACGTCGAATAATTACGGATAAAACCACTGCATTGAGATGATTTGCAGGCTGACGGTAAAAGGAGTAGCTTATTGCCACATCGTCCGTTTTCTTGAAAGGACGCGTGAATAAATGATAAAGGATTAATAGATGCTTACCACTACTGAACAACGTTTGGCGGCCATTCGTGAATGGCTAGTTCAGCACAATATAGATGCGTTGCTCATCCCACATGAAGATGAGTACCTAGGCGAATATGTGCCCGCTCATAACGAACGCTTGCACTGGTTGACGGGCTTTACTGGTTCTGCGGGTGCTGCAGTAATTACACAAGACAAAGCCGCAATGTTTGTCGACGGTCGCTACACCGTTCAGGTGACCAAAGAAGTACCAGCCGATCTATTCGAATACCGTCACTTGATCGAAGAGCCAGCTTTGGACTGGGTGAAAGACCAGCTTTCTCAAGGCCAAACGGTCGCGATAGACCCAAGAATGCACAATTCCGCTTGGCTAACGATGGCACAATCAAAGCTTGCAGGTTCACTGGAACTAAAAGTAATTGCTAGTAACCCTATCGACGAACTTTGGCATGACCGCCCTGACCCCGTCGTTTCAGACGTACGTCTGATGGCGACAAAAGCCGTGGGGCAATCATGTGAGTCTAAGCGAAAAGAGATTGCCCAGCTGGTTGCTCAGGCAGGCGCCGATAGCGCGGTAATAACCGCTTTAGATTCCGTCTGCTGGCTGCTCAACGTGCGCGGTTTAGATGTATCTCGTCTTCCTGTTTTGTTATCACATGTCATTCTCCATGCCGATTCAACTTTGGAATATTTCCTAGACCCTACTCGCTTACCTGAAGGTTTCGCTCAACACGTAGGTGAAGGCGTAAGTGTGCATCACCCAGAAGCCCTAAAAACGCGCCTCGAAGCTTTGTCAGGAAAAAGTGTCTTAGTCGACTCAGCGACAAGCAACGCATGGTTTAAGTTAGTACTTCAGAACAGTGGTGCTAACGTTGTAAGTGCTGCCGATCCTTGTCTTATGCCAAAAGCAGCGAAAAACGCTGTTGAAATTGCTGGTATGAAAGCGTGTCATATTCGTGATGGCGTGGCGATGAGTCAGTTTTTGTGTTGGCTAGATGATGAAGTAGCAAATGAAAGACTGCATGATGAAGCTACTTTGTCAGACAAGCTGGAATCATTCCGTAGACAAGATCCAACCTTGATGGATCTTAGCTTTGATACGATTTCCGCAGCAGGCGGAAACGCAGCCATGTGTCACTACAATCATGAGAATCAGCCTGAACCTGGTAAGCTAGAACTCAATACACTTTACTTGGTCGACTCTGGCGGTCAATACCTCGATGGCACCACAGACATCACCCGTACAATCGCTATTGGTCAACCAAGTGACGAAATGATTAAGCAATTCACACTTGCACTGAAAGGCCATATTGGTGTTGCTCGCGCACGCTTCCCGAAAGGCACACGTGGTTATCAGATTGACACATTAGCACGCCAGCATTTGTGGGCTGAGGGATTTGATTATGACCATGGCACAGGCCATGGTGTGGGGCACTTCCTCAATGTCCATGAAGGCCCTGCCAGTATATCGAAGCGACAGATTGATGTTCCTTTAGTCGAAGGCATGGTGCTTTCAAACGAGCCGGGGTATTACCGCGCTGATGCTTTTGGTATTCGTATCGAAAACCTTGAACTGGTCGTAGAAACAAAAACTAACGGCGATTTCCCAGTCCTTTGTTTCGAGTCCCTCACTCGTTGTCCGATTGATACTAGAAACATCAATGTCGACATGTTGACTAAACCAGAATTGAATTGGGTAAATGAGTATCACCAAAAAGTCTGGAACGATATCAGCCCATTAGTGCAAGGTGATGTTAAAACTTGGTTGGAAAAATCAACTCAACCAATAGCACATAGCTGATCGCTATTTCTTCAGCAAATAAAAAGCTCTCCATTGGAGAGCTTCTATTGATGTTTCACGTGAAACATAACTGCTTTTACGATTCAACCAGAGTAAGCTGAGTGCCAGTCTTTCCAAACAGGGTCAAACCCTTTCGCTCTAATCATCGCCTCTACTGAACCAGCGCTTCTTTCATCACTTATCTCAAACTGTTCTAATTCTGCTTCTCCATTGGCATAGCCACCGGGTTGAGTCTTCGATGCGGCGGACATTGACGTAACACCAAGCGGCAAAACATTGTCTCTAAATTCCGGTGACTCGCGAGTAGACAATGACAGTTCAACTTCAGGGTTCAGTAAGCGAAATGCACAAATAAGCTGTACTAGTTGTTTGTCTGTCATCACTGACTTAGGTTGAAGCGCACCCTCGCAAGGCCTTAAGCGTGGGAAAGAGATCGAGTATCGAGTTTGCCAATAGGTGCGTTCAAGATAATCGAGATGCGCAGCTACATAAAAGCAGTCAGTTCGCCATTCTTCTAGCCCAATCAATGCACCAATTCCTATCTTATCAATACCTGCTTTTGCTAACCGGTCCGGAGTTTCCAAGCGATATTCAAAATCCGTTTTGTTGCCACGCAAGTGATGTTCCGAATACGTCGAAGGGTGATAAGTTTCCTGATACACCATGACAGCATCGAGACCCAGTGTTTTGAGTTCTGCGTACTGCTCTTGTTCAAGCGGCTGCACTTCCATCGCTAAATAATTAAATTTCTCTTTTATAACGGGCAACATCTCACGAAAATAATTCATCCCGACTTTAGTTTCATGCTCACCAGTGACTAGGAGAACGCTATCAAACTTCATGCGTTTAATGGCTTCAACCTCGGCTTGGATTTCATCTTTATTCAATGTTCGCCGTTTAATACGATTCTCCATTGAAAAGCCACAATAGGTACAAGCATTAGCGCACAAATTCGATAAGTATAGGGGAATGTACAATGACAGCGTATTACCAAATCGCTTTCTAGTTAATGCGTATGACAGCTGAGCCATTTGCTCCAAGTAGGGTTCAGCTGCTGGTGATAGTAGCGCCTTGAAATCTTCCAGATCTCTTTTGGGTTTCGCTAGCGCTCGCTCAACATCCTTAGCTGTCTTGGCATAAATTGACATCGAAGTGTCATCCCAACTCAGCTTTTTGAATTGATCAACAAAAGTCATTCTCAATACCTACTCTAACTAAAGTTCATCGAGAAAAGACGTCAACGGACTTGATGCCACCGCATGAGAGACCTGGCCCGCTAAACCGGCTTCATAGGCCATTCGCCCAGATTCAACGGCCATTTTAAATGCAGTCGCCATCGTAACCGGGTCGGCTGCGGCAGCAATCGCAGTATTGACCAATACGGCATCTGCACCCATTTCCATCGCGCGCGCTGCATGGGAAGGTGCGCCAATACCAGCATCAACAACAACAGGAACGTTAGCTTGGTCAATAATGATCTCAAGAAAATCATGCGATGCTATGCCCTTATTTGAGCCAATTGGAGCTCCTAAAGGCATCACTGCTGCACACCCTACCTCTTCCAATCGCTTACACAAAACAGGATCAGCATGACAGTAAGGCAGTACCGTAAACCCATCTTTGACCAGTTGCTCCGCTGCAGATAGCGTTTCTATCGGATCAGGCATTAGATACTTAGGGTCTGGATGAATCTCAAGTTTGAGCCAATTGGTACCCAGAGCCTCTCTTGCTAAGTGCGCGGCAAATACTGCATCTTTGGCATTCTTTGCTCCCGAAGTGTTAGGCAATAAATGCACTCCTGCTTCAATTAAAGGCTGAAGAATATCATCTTGTTGATCGTGTATATCAACACGCTTCAAAGCCATAGTCGCCAGTTGTGAGCCCGACACCTTAATCGCCTGTTCCATTAGAAATTTGTTGGCGAACTTTCCAGTGCCCGTAAACAGTCGTGATTTGAATTCTCTATCTGCAATGTTAAGCATCGTTATTACCCCCCAGCCATGGCTTGAAAAAGTGAAATCGCATCGCCTTCATTGAGGCAAGTGGTTGGCCAATCACTACGCGGCACAACGGTATTGTTAATGGCAAAGACGCATCCGACTTCAGGCAGTGAAAACTGTTGAATGATATTTTTTAGGCTCGCACCTGCGCTGACACGCTGAGACTGTTCATTGATGATTATGTGTATTTCGCTCATTGCTTCACTTCTTAATTATGTAGTTTGGTTGTTATTGACTGCACACAGAACACTGCCGGTCGCGTGTAATCGTCATCACTTGCCAATTAAGTTTTAGTCCATTGAATAGGTGCAATTGGCCAATCGGAAAATCAAAATGTCCTAATGCCAATTTCTGTAATGTCGCTAAGGCTTGATAGTTGCCTAAGGTGCCGACGACAGGACCCATGATTCCATTTTCACTGCATTTGCTTGGTTTGATTAGCTCATCAAAGGGGTAGAGACATCGATAACATCCAGACTCCTTGTTCGATGAATAATCGAAGACAGCAAATTGTCCTTGCCAACCAATAGCGGCCGCGGAAACAAGCGGCTTACTTTGTTGATAGCAAACTAAGTTAATCAACTGACGCGTTTGAATATTGTCGGTACAATCTAAAACCACATCCGCTAACATCACTTCTAATGCTAATTGAGGTGCCTCTAACCGCTTGCCAATGGTGCGTATCTGCACACCTGCATTCAGCTGGTTTAACTGTTGGCGTATGGCCTCTGTTTTGGCTTTACCGAGATTGTCCTCACGATAGACAATTTGACGTTGTAGATTACTAGAATCAACATCATCATCATCGACCAACACCATTCGCCCTACTCCAGCTGCAGCTAAATACAGACTCGCTGCACTGCCCAATCCGCCACAGCCAATAATCAAAACATGCGATTGAGTAATATTTTCCTGCCCATACTCGCCAATTTCCGGCAGAGAAATCTGCCTTTGGTAACGTAGGAAATCTTGGTCACTTAGCATGCAGAAACCTCCTTCAAAACATCAACACTAATGTTTCCCCGCTCTTCGGCTGTTAACTGAGTAAAGAATTCAATCGCATGCTCCAGTGATGGCGCGTTAGTGATAGCACTCACCAGCGCCAAGCTAGTAACCCCACAATTCCATACTGAACGCGCATTGGATTGAGTAATGCCACCAATCGCGACGGTAGGTATGCCTGTCGAATTTATATAAGGCATGGTATTAACCAGCTTTTGATAGAGTGCCAGTTTCACTAGCCCTTGAGGGTTGGTTGCGATTTGTTTCGTCTGGGTGGGAAAAATATGACCCAAAGCTAGATAACTTGGATTAGTCTGTGCAACTCGAAGCAACTCATAATAACCGTGGGTCGATAACCCTAGACGCAAATTGGCTTTAGCTAATTCAGCTAAGTTGCTTTCCTCAATATCCTCTTGACCTAGATGAACACCATAAGCCTGATGTTTAATTGCTAGGCGCCAGTGATCATTGACAAAAACCTGAGCATCATGTCGACGACCAAGTGCAACCGCATCTTTAACTTGTTGCTCCAAATCATTTGCCAGTGGGTCTTTAATTCTCAACTGAACAGTTTTGACACCACTTTCTAAAAGCTTCTTGACCCATTCAACGCTATCAACAACTGGGTAAAGCCCTAAATCACATTTAGATACGGATGGAAATGCCAATTGGTTACCTGATTTAATCCAGTCAGCGCTAATTCCTAGTCGGTGATCTTCGAGAACAGGGGATGGAAAATCGATAATGTTCTCCGCCCATGTTTCACGTGAAACATTCACCATGGCTCGTGAAAGTGTAAGAGCATCTTCAAGTGTAAATGCCAAGCTGATGAGGGTAACAACCCATGCAAAGTGACGTTTACGATCAAACTCTGATTGATTGACTGAACTCGCTAACGCACATACTTGATCACGACTAGGGTCTAGCCAGATATCTAGTACCTGATTTACATCTAAGACATCAATGTAAGCGTGAGATGAAGCTATTATGGACCTAGATGGCTTGATAGTGATCCCAGAGCAATACTCGATAAAGTACGTGCATTCATGGCCCACCACAACGGACTCCACTAAATCTGTAGCCAACTTTGTCCATTCTGAGCCATGAGATATTTGAACTGTTTGAGCTGGACTGACGCCCAGCTCAATGTTTTGTATCTCGAAACCTTTTTCCTTGGCCAGCTGTAAGCATTGCTCAATTTCAGGTTTGACATCAGCTAACGCTGTTGGAATAAGGATCTTTGCCATTACTCCTCCGTTACAGCCGTAGCAGCGGGATGGTAAAGCTCTGAGCCCGTGTCACGAAACTCCTTCGACTTCTGACGCATACCTTCAAGTGGATCATCCAACATTTTGACACTGATCGCTTGGTCCGCTGCTACTTGCTCAGTATCTTTGGCGTATTCACGCACTTCTTGTGAGATCTTCATTGAGCAGAATTTTGGACCACACATAGAGCAGAAATGGGCGACTTTACCCGATTCTTGAGGCAGGGTTTCATCATGGAAAGCACGTGCAGTATCAGGATCGAGCGCAAGGTTAAACTGGTCTTCCCAACGGAACTCAAATCGTGCTTTTGATAGTGCATTATCGCGCACTTGTGCTCCTGGGTGCCCTTTAGCTAAGTCGGCAGCGTGCGCGGCAAGTTTATAGGTAATCAGCCCAGTTTTTACGTCTTCTTTATTAGGCAGGCCTAAGTGTTCTTTTGGGGTCACATAACACAGCATTGCACACCCGTACCAACCGATCATCGCCGCACCAATACCTGATGTAATGTGGTCATAGCCCGGAGCAATATCTGTGGTTAGAGGGCCGAGCGTATAGAAAGGGGCTTCATGACAATGCTCTAGCTGCTCTTCCATGTTCTCTTTAATCATATGCATTGGCACATGTCCTGGGCCTTCAATGATCACCTGAACATCATACTCCCATGCGATCTTTGTAAGCTCTCCAAGGGTGCGTAATTCTGCAAACTGGGCTTCATCATTTGCATCGGCGACAGAGCCAGGACGCAGGCCATCACCAAGCGAAAGCGCCACATCGTATTTAGCACAGATTTCACAGATCTCGCGGAAGTTGGTATAGAGGAAGCTTTCCTGATGATGAGCAAGACACCATTTAGCAATGATAGAGCCACCGCGTGAAACAATGCCTGTCACGCGTTTGGCTGTCATAGGTACATAGCGAAGGAGTAAGCCCGCATGGATAGTAAAGTAATCGACGCCCTGCTCCGCTTGCTCAATTAAAGTGTCGCGCATCACCTCCCAATTGAGGTTTTCAGCAACGCCGTTCACTTTCTCCAATGCTTGATACATAGGTACTGTACCAATTGGGACAGGGCTATTACGCAGAATCCATTCGCGAGTCTCGTGAATATTACGACCAGTAGACAAGTCCATCACTGTATCGCCCCCCCAACGTGTCGACCAAACCAGCTTTTCAACTTCTTCCTCAATTGATGAGGTCACAGAGGAGTTACCAATGTTGGCGTTTACCTTCACAAGAAAGTTACGACCAATGATCATAGGCTCAGATTCTGGGTGATTGATGTTTGAAGGGATAATGGCACGACCCTCGGCGACTTCTTTTCGCACGAATTCAGCGCTGATTTCATCGGGAAGATTGGCACCAAAACTTTGCCCAGGGTGCTGCTGATTGAGAACCTGATCCCGATACTTTGCTCGGCCCATATTTTCGCGTAATGCAATGTACTCCATCTCAGGTGTGATAATACCTTTGCGGGCATAGTGCAGCTGAGTAACGCATTGGCCATCTTTCGCACGGCGGATGCGTGGCAAGTTGCCATATCGAAGCTCATCGAGCGTTTCATCTTTCAATCGCTGCTTGGTGTATACAGAGCTGACATCATCGAGTACTTCTGTATCGCTACGTTTTTCTATCCATTCCTCTCTCAGTTTAGGTAAGCCACTGTACAGGTCTATTTTATGCGTAGGATCGGTATAGACGCCTGAAGTATCATAAACACGTACTGGCTCATTTGGCTCAAAAATTGGAGAGTCTTTGGTACCCCCAATCAAACTATCTGCGAGAGATATTTCGCGCATCGGGACACGAATGTCAGGGCGTGAACCCTCAACGTATACTTTGCGAGAATTTGGGTACGGTTGTACAGAAAGAGAATCAATGAACTGTTTTGCTTCCAGTCTCGCTTGCTTGCGACTCGACATAGCATTTTTCCTTGCTTTGTTATTCTAGATAAAAAGATTTTGGATAAAAATGCTTGGCGGATAGATGCGACAAGAGGAGTCAAAATCCAGGTGATGCGACTAGAGTGTTAACTAATGATCACCGAAACAACTTCGACTATTTGATAGATGCACCCAGAGAGAACTCTGGTGTAGGTATCGTCTCTTGTTCCCTTCGCAGGTGTTAGCCTGATCAGGTTCAACGGATCCCGAATTAACGGTCTCAGCCTTATGGCACTCCGACAAGTAAAATCAGTATATAAAAACGGCCTGGTGAAACCAAGCCGAGCTGTCTATTTTTAGAACAATTTTATCAAGTATTAGCTTTTGATCAGAATTTGAAAGCCAATCCAAGCCGCCGATATACTCAAGACAACATTGAGCAGTACATTTAGCCCCATCTTGAAAAATGCACCTTGTTGCATAAGAAGTACATTATCCATGGAAAAGGTTGAGAAGGTGGTCAGTGCGCCAAGGAAGCCTAGGCCGATGATTTGACGCCATGGTTCGGTGGCCAACACTTCATTTTCAAAAGCGGCAATCAACAAGCCCATAATAAATGAACCCACAACGTTGACCGTGAGCGTACCATAGGGGAAACCTCGCCCGAGTAATACCGCGCAAAATTCTGAAACCAAGTATCGTGAGCATGCACCAAAGGCACCACCTAATGCGATAAATCCAAGTATAGAAAGTTGTCCCATGGTTCCTCCTGTCACATTCTGCCGTATTGTATCTGGAATAAGGCTATTTTCGAATCAAAATCGCAACACATTATCTCAAATTAATTTTGAAATTTAAAAAGTTACAGGAGTCACTTTACCTCGATGTAACCCATTAGTCCGGTTTTCATGTGTTCAATGACGTGGCAGTGATACATCCAGCGCCCTGGATTATCGGCAACAAACGCCGCTTTGGCTCTACCGTTTTTACCTAGTAGTACGGTATCGGTATGGAACGGTTCAGCAATCTTTTTACCGTCCATTTCCAGAACAGTGAATGTATGACCATGAATATGAATTGGGTGGTGATATTGGGTAACGTTCTTCAAATCAAATATATAAGTTTTACCGTACTCGAGCGTCGCCAACGGAGCCGGGATGTTATCTTTACTCATGCCTTCCCACGCTCTCTTATTGGTTAACCAGAACTTGGGCATAGCTTTACCATCTTTACTCGTTGGAGTAACCGCTCCCTCCCACTCAAAAACAAAGTCAATTTCCTCAGCATTAGCCAAATCAAGCTGGGGCACTGGATTCAATGGTAACTTGGGCAACAGCTGAGACTCAGGCAAAGAGGAATCGACAACTTCGAATTCACACAAAGGAAATGGGAAACGCCCCTTCATTTGACGAACATAGACACGTTCGCCAGCTTGAGGAGCAATAAGACCTATATCAACCCTCATTCCTGGGCCAACTTTATGCTGATATAGCTTATAGGGCGTTTTTACGGGGTTACCATCGATAGCGATGACCCATGCCTCAGCACCTTCCACTACAATCGGGTAGGTAATGGTATTATCGACGTTGGCGATTCGTAACCGTGTTGTTGCTCTGGTCTTGAGTTGGTAAATCGGCTCATGTACTCCATTCACACTGCTCCACTCCCCTGGAGTGCCCATTCGCGCGCTCATACGCGGGATCATTAAGTCTTTCCACTGGCCTTGTTTATCGAGGTGCCAGTGCTTGAGCATCAACTCGTGTTCTTCATCGAAGACAACAGGCTGACTTTCTTCGACAATGATCAGCCCAACTAACCCCATTCCAAGCTGCTTAACACTGTTCATGTGCGGGTGGTACCAGAATGTGCCGGCATCAGGTGGTGTAAATTCATAGCTGAAGGTCTCACCTGGCATGATAGGAGGCTGGCTAAGGAATGGGACACCATCCATTTCAATCGGTATTCTCAGGCCATGCCAATGGATGGTAGTAGGCTCTGATAGCTTATTAGTGAATCTTATGATGACAGGCTCACCTTGACGACAACGAATCGTTGGGGCAGGAATCTGTCCATTGAATCCAAGCACTTGGGTTTGATAACCAGGCACCAATTCTGCAGTAGCAGGTTCAGCCGTTATATCGTAGACATAGCGCCCCTCAGGATCGGTTGAACGATTGACTGAGCAAGCGGGCAAAATACTGAGCGCCGAAATGGCGAGTGAGGATTGCAGGAAGCGACGACGAGAAATTTCCATATACTTATAACTTTTAATGATGCATCCGCAAAATGTAACAAACTATTAGTAATAATTCTCACCAAGAGAGCAAGTTTTGGCAAACCACGATAAATTGGATGTACCAATTTGGAGTTGGCTTAAGAAATATCTCATTCATTGCTGCTCAATCTAAAAGAGTACTGGCCTATACGACTTAAGCGATTAGTTGGAATTTAGGGCCGGATGCTCTGCTCTTGTAGCTGGAACTCGCAGTCGATATGAGATGACTATTCATATGTCATATGCTCTAGAAAATAGAAATTCCTGATATGTGATGCTTTGGTAATTAGGGTAATCAGTAAACAGTGAATTGAAAAGGGCTCTAGTCTTTCTGAAGATGGCAGGGATGGAGAGATTG